>VAXS01000287.1 GCA_005883255.1 Actinomycetota bacterium
GGCTTCGCGGTCGATTACGTCCTGGATCGTCGTGCGGGCCAGGACTTCGCGGGCGGCGGCCGCCGCGTCGGCGAACACTCCCGTGGCGTCGGCGCCCAGCGGGCCGTCCAGGAGCTCCACGAGCTCCAGGACGGTGATCTCGGTGGGGGGGCGGGCGAACGAGTAGCCGCCCTTCACGCCGCGCTGCGAGCGGAGCACCCCGGCGCGGCGGAGCACGGCGAAGAGCTGCTCCAGGAACTGCACCGGGATGTCGCGCCGGCGGGCCAGCTCGCCGATCGGCACCGGGCCGGCGCCGCCCGCCCGGCCCAGCTCGGCCAGCGCCTGCAGCGCGTACGGGGACTTGGTCGTGATCGAGATCATCCGGCGCTTACCTACGATTCCAAGCCTATGGCACGTCCCGGCCGCCTCCTGGACAGTCCGCTCGGGCGCTTCGGGCCCCCCGTGGCGCTCATGGGCGTGATCTTCTTCCTGTCCGCGCAGCCCGACCTGAACTCGGGCCTGGGCGTGTTCGACCTCATCGGTCGCAAGATGGTCCACGCCACCGAGTACGGCCTCCTCTGGTGGCTGTGGCTGCGGGCGCTGCGGTTCCGCCATCCCTGGGTGGCCGCCCTGATCTGCCTGGCGTACTCCGGCAGCGACGAGTACCACCAGACCTTCGTCCATGGCCGCCACGGCACGCCTGTGGACATGGGCTTCGACATGACCGGGGTGGGGCTGGCCGCGATCGCCTACTACGGACTGTGGGAGGCCCCGCGGCGCTGGCTGCACCGCCGCCGGAGCGGACGCTCAGATCCAGCCGCGCTCGGTGGCGACCAGGACCGCCTGGGCCCGGTCGACCGCGCCCAGCTTCCCGTAGATGTTGTGGAGGTGGGTGCGGACGGTGCTGAGCGGGCAGGGATCGATCTGGCGCTGGCGCCCGTTCTGCGGGTAGGGCAGCTCGTACATCACCCGGCGCAGCGAGGGCGGCGAAATCTCGATCTGGCGCGCGGTCTTCAGCAGCTCGGCCGGTGAGATCGCCTCGCCCTGCCCGTAGTGGGCGAGCATGTCGGCCAGGCGGACCAGGGCCGCCTCCTCGGAGGCGTCCTCGGCGTGGTGGCGCTCGATCGTGGAGGCGATGGCCTTCGGCAGCCCCCAGCGGCGGGCCAGGACGCCGCCCACCAGCGCGTGGTCGACGCCCAGCTCGCGGCGCTCGCGGTGCAGGCGCTGCTCCGGCGTCTGGGCGTCGCCGTGGACCTGGGCGGGATAGCCCGGATATGCGTGCAGCAGCACGAGCTTGCCCACGTCGTGCAACAGCGCCGTGACCATCAGGCGGTCGCGCTGGGCGTAGTTGAGCTCGGTGGCCAGGCGGTCGGCGGCGCGCTGGGTGGCCAGGCCGTGCAGGCGGAACTGCTCCGGCGCCACGTCCCACACGCCCGAGCGCTCGAAGAAGTCGAAGGTGCGGGCCCGGGCCGCCAGCGCGTGGACCGCCTCGGGCGACAGGACCTCGACCGCCCTGACCACGCTCTCCACCTTGCCCTTGGTCTTGCCGTCGGCCTGGTTGGCCAGCCGGATGACCGCGATGGCCAGCGCCACGTCGGACTCGACCGCGGCCACGATCTCGGCCGGCGACGTGCGCTCCTGGGTGAACAGCCGCAGCACGCGGTTGCGCGACTCGGCCAGCGCCGGGAAGGCCTCCAGGGCCTCGAACGCGGCGGTGAGCCGCCGGCCATGACCCTCGTTGTGGTGCCGCTGGACGGAAGCGGCCTCGGAAGACATGGAAGGTGGGCTCGCGGGCACGGCTTGGAGGTGGCTCATGCTACTCGCTGTCCTCGTTCACTCGGAGGGCTTGGCGTCCGTCGCCGGTGAGGCGACCCGTGACCCCGTGATCGGCACGAATGGACGAATGGTTTAGCCCGCCTGAGCGCCCGGATCGCCCCCGTCCAGGCGGGCGAGGGCGGCGTCGATGCGCCGCAACGCCTCCTCCCGGCCCAGCGCGGCCACGCTCTCGAAGATGCCCGGCGACACCGTGGTCCCGGCGATCGCCACCCGCACGGGCTGGAAGACGTCCTTAGGGCGCAGCCCGCGTTCTTCCACGATCCGGCGCAACGCCGACTCGATCGCGGGGACGGTGAACGGCTCGGCCGCGGCCAGCGCCTCCCGCGCCTGGGCGAGGACGGCGGGAGCGCCATCGGCCTCCAGCACGCGCTCCCGGGC
>VAXS01000149.1 GCA_005883255.1 Actinomycetota bacterium
TGCACGCCCACCTGGTGGTGCGCGACGACCAGCTGGCGCTGTACGGGTTCGCCACCGAGGAGGAGCGCGACCTCTTCCTGATGCTGCTCGGGGTGCAGGCGGTGGGACCGAAGGTGGCGCTGGCCGTGCTGTCCGGGGGGCCGCCGCGCGAGCTGCTGGCGGCGCTGGCCGCCGGCGACGCGGCGCGGTTCCAGGCGGTCCCCGGCATCGGCAAGCGCACCGCCGAGCGCATCATCGTCGAGCTGCGCGAGAAGGTGGCCGAGGCGCCCGAGGGCACCGCGATCCGCGTCAGCCGGGGCGACGACCCGCGCCTGCTGGCCCGCGACGGCCTGGTGGGGCTGGGCTTCAGCCTCCCGGAGGCCGACGAGCTGCTCGACGGAGCCGAAGGGGCGACGGCCGAGGACCTGATCGCCCACGCGCTGAAGGCCAGTCGCTCGTGAGCGAACGAATCCAAACTCCCGATCTCATCGCCGAGGACGACTTCGAGCGCTCCCTGCGCCCGCGCCGGCTGGAGGACTTCGTGGGCCAGGAGGCGGTGAAGTCGCAGCTGGCGGTCTCGCTGGAGGCGGCGACGGCCCGCGGCGAGGCCCTCGACCACGTCCTGCTGGCCGGACCGCCCGGGCTGGGCAAGACCTCGCTGGCGCAGATCGTGGCCGCCGAGCTCCAGGTCCCCTTCGTGCAGACGGCGGGACCGGCGCTCGAGCGCAAGGGCGACGTGGCCGCCTTCCTCACCGCGCTGGAGCCCCGCAGCGTGTTCTTCGTGGACGAGGTCCACCGCCTTCCGCGCGCGCTGGAGGAGACCTTCTACCCCGCGATGGAGGACCGGCGACTGCCGATCACCGTGGGCCAGGGCGCGGGCGCGCGCGTGGTCACCCTCGACCTGCCGCCGTTCACGCTGGTGGGCGCCACCACGCGCGCCGGCCTGCTGACCACTCCGCTGCGCGACCGCTTCGGCATCCACCACCGCCTGGAGCACTACGACGCCGACGACCTCGCCCGGATCGTCCGCCGCTCGGCCACGATCGTCGGCGCGGAGATCGACGACGCCGGCGCCCGGGCGATCGCCGAGCGCGCGCGCGGGACCCCGCGGGTGGCCAACCGCCTGCTCAAGCGCGTGCGCGACTTCGCCCAGGTGCGCGCGGCGGGCGCCATCGACGGCGGGACCGCCGACTCGGCGTTGGACCTGCTGGAGGTGGACGCCGCGGGGCTGGACAGGCTGGACCGCGAGATCCTGCGCACGATCTGCCAGAAGTTCGGCGGCGGGCCGGTGGGCCTGTCCACGCTGGCGATGGCGGTGGGGGAGGAGTCGGGGACGATCGAGGACGTCTACGAGCCCTACCTGGTCCAGAGCGGCCTGCTGCAGCGCACGCCGCGGGGGCGCGCCGCGACCGCCCGGACCTGGGAGCACCTGGGCCTGGACGCGCCGGCGGAGGCCAGCCGCTTGTTCTGACCAAGCCGACGTACGCGGTTTTCTACTCTGTAGCGCCCATGGCGTACCTGTTCATCTGCCCCAACTGCGGCCAGCGCAGCACCGCGTCCGAGCGCACCGCCGGCTTCCGCCGCGAAGCCAAGGGCTGCCGGCACTGCGGCTTCGGCTTCCTGTTCGAGCTGCTCGACGACTACTACCCGGCCCCCAACGCGGCGTTCTTCGTGTGCGACCGCGAGGGCCGGCTGATCGGGATGGGCCGGGGCTCGCGGGAGCTCACGGGCCTCTCCGAGGAGAAGGTCATCGGCCGCTCGGTCAACGAGGTGCTGGGCCTGCAGTTCGACGACGGCGACGACCAGGTGGCCACCGCCCTGGAGTGGGGGGTGCGCGTCCAGCGCAAGCCGGTCGCGGTCAACGCCGAGGGCGACCTGCCCGCGCGCGCCGTCGCCGACCTGTTCCCCGCCTACGACGACGACGGCGGCCTGCTGGTCGTGCTCACCCCAACCGCCTAGCGGCAGCACGGCTACCCTCTGCGTCTGGGCATGTCCGATCGCCGCCGAAACTGGCTGATCCTGGGGATCGTCGCGCTGCTCCTGGTGGGCGCCGCGGGTGCGATCGTCGCCAAGAAGACCCGCCTCGGGCTCGACCTCAAGGGCGGCGTCGAGCTGGTCTACCAGGGCCAGCCCACGCCCCAACAGCCGAAGGTCACGGCCGAGGCGGTCCAGCGCGCGCTGGACATCATCCGCAAGCGCGTCGACGCCTTCGGCGTGTCCGAGCCGGAGATCCAGCGGTCTGGCTCCGACCAGATCGTGGTCGGCCTGCCCGGCGCCAAGAACGCGCAGCGCGCGATCAAGCAGGTGGGCAAGGTCGCCCAGCTGTACTTCTACGACTGGGAGCCCAACGTGATCGGGCCCAACGGCAAGCCCGATCCGTCGAACTCGCAGGTCACCCAGACGCCCATCCCATCGCTGTACGACGCGGTGGTGCTGGCGTCCAAGCGGCCGCCGGTCCAGACCGGCCACAACACGGTGGGCAACCAGTTCTACCTGTTCGACTCGGCGCACCGGCTGTGCGACGGGCCGGAGGAGACCCAGCGCGACCTGTACTCGGAGAAGCTGCCGGCCCGCTGCGCGGCGGGCGCCCAGGTCCTCAAGGTGAACACCGGGACGGTGGTCATCCGCGGCGAGAAGCCGGACGTCACCCAGAAGGTTCCGAAGAACTTCAACCGGGGCTGGTTCGTGATCGACGACAACCCGGCGCTCACCGGGACCGACATCACCAACCCCAAGCAGGACTTCGACCGGGGCCCGGGCGGCAACAACCAACCCATCGTGACCATGGACTTCACCGGCAAGGGCCGGAACAAGTTCCAGAAGGTCACGCGGGCGATCGCCCAGCGTGGGGTCACCCAGCAGGTCCCGGGCCAGTCGGCCCAGAACGCGTTCCAGCACTTCGCGATCGTGCTCGACAACGAGCTGGTCTCGCGGCCCTACATCGACTTCAACCAGAACCCGGACGGGATCGACGGGCGCAACGGGGCCCAGATCTCCGGCGGCTTCACGATCGGCAGCGCGCAGGACCTGGCCAAGACGCTGCAGTTCGGCGCCCTGCCGATCAGGCTCAAGCTTATCTCGCAGTCCCAGGTGTCGGCGACGCTGGGCAAGGAGGCGCTGCACCAGGGCCTGATCGCCGGGGCGGTGGGGCTGGCGCTGGTGGCGCTGTTCCTCCTGGCCTACTACCGCGTGCTGGGCGTGGTCGCGGTGGGCGGGCTGATGATCTACGCCCTCTACTTCTATGCGCTGATCAAGCTCATCCCGATCACGCTCACCCTTCCGGGGATCGCGGGCCTGATCCTCACCATCGGGGTCGCGGCCGACGCCAACATCGTGATCTTCGAGCGCGTCAAGGAGGAGATACGCGGAGGCGCGTCGATCATGCGCGGCATCGCCGCCGGCTACAAGAAGGGCCTGTCGGCGATCGTGGACGCCAACGTGGTCACGCTGATGACCGCGTTCATCCTGTTCATCATCGCCACGGCGGGGGTGAAGGGCTTCGCGTTCACGCTGGGCGTGGGCACGATCGTCTCGCTGTTCACGGCGGTCCTGGCCACGCAGGCGATCCTGGGCAGCATGGGCCGCTCGCGGCTCATGTCGCGCCCCGCGCTGCTGGGCGCGGGCGAGCACCACCGGCGCTGGCGCTTCGACTTCATGGGCGCGTCGCGGTGGTTCTTCTCGATGTCGGGCGTGATCCTGCTGGTGGGGGCGCTGGCCATCGGCGCCAAGGGGCTGAACTTCGGGATCGACTTCAAGTCGGGCACCCGGATCACCACCGCGCTGACCCGGGCGGCCACCGAGGGACAGGTGCGCTCGGTCATGTCCACCCAGGGGTATGGCGACGCCAAGATCCAGAAGATCAACAACAAGGGGCTGGGCAAGTACGTCTTCCAGATCTCCACCCCCACGCTGCAGCCCGGGAAGGTCCAGGCGGTGCGCACGGCCCTCGACCAGCGCTTCGGGGTGGGCAACAACTTCTCCAACCAGTCGATCGGGCCCACGTTCGGGAGGACCATCGCCAACAGCGCGGTGATCGCGATCATCGCGTCGCTGCTGGTGATCGCGATCTACATCGCGCTGCGATTCGAGTGGAAGTACGCGGTCCCCGTGCTCATCGCGCTGATGCACGACCTGCTGATCACCAGCGGCGTGTACTCGCTCACCGGCCGGGAGGTGAC
>VAXS01000150.1 GCA_005883255.1 Actinomycetota bacterium
CGACCTCCTCGGCCACGCTGGGAGGAACCGTCGACCCCAAGGGCGACCCCACCACCTACCACTTCGAGTACGGCACGGATAGCTCGCTCACCCAGCACACGTCCACCCCCGACGCCAGCGCAGGCTCCGGCAGCGGCGCGGTGTCGGAGTCGGTCTCGGTCAGCGGCCTCGCGTCGGGCACCACCTATTACTTCCAGCTGGTCGCCAGCAACGGCAGCGGGACGGGAACCGGAAATCCGGTCTCGTTCACCACCCCGTCCGGGTCGAGTGGCGGTGGCGGGACCGGCGGCGGCGGGACCAGCGGCGGCGGGACCGGCGGCACCACCACCGGCACCACGACTACCACGACGACGACGACTCCGCCGCCGTCCACGACCACCTCCACGTCGCCCTCCGGCACGACCGCGGCGATCGCCCCGCTCTTCAGCCTGGCGCTGACCCGCCAGCGCCCGATCGACGTGCTGCGCCGCGGCCTGGTGCTGACCGTGCGCTGCCGCACCGCCTGCCGCCTGGACGCCGCCGCCTACCTGAGCGGCGCCGACGCGCGGCGGCTCGGGCTGTCCAGAACCGCCCGCAACTACCTGGTGGGGACCGCGACGGCGAGCGTCCTGGCCTCCGGCCAGCGACGCCTGGCGGTGCGGCTGCGGACGGCGGCCCGGCGGGCGCTCGCCCGGTCGCGCACGGTGACTCTCCTCCTGCGCGTGCGCTCGCGCGACGCCACCGGCCGCGCCGTCCGCCTGCGGGGCTACCGAATCGTCCTGCGCAGCACCGGGATCTCGCCCCTGCTGCGGGCGCTGGTCGCGATCCCCGCGTCGACCGGGGCCGGCCTCGGACTGCCCGCGGGCCTGTTCGCGTAGCCTCCGGGCATCGCGACCGAATCGACCACCGACAGCCCCGCCGCCGCCGCGCTGGACGATCCCGAGATCGCGGCCGTCGAGTGGGACCTCGAGCCCCTGGTCCACGGCGAGGGAAAGCTCGGGGTCGACCGCCTGCTGGATGAGGCCGACCGGCGCGCGGAGGCGTTTGCGGAGCGCCAGGCCGGTGCGGTGGCCGAGTTCGACTCGCCGCGGCTGCTCGAGGCCATGACCGAGCTGGTGGAGATCGAGGACCTGGTCGCCCGCGCCGGGAACTACGCCGCGCTGCGCTTCTCGATCGACACCGCTGACCCCGCCCGGGGCGCGCTCATGCAGCGCGTGCAGGAGCGGGCGACCGCCATCGAGACCCGCCTGCTGTTCTTCGAGCTGGAGTGGGCGGCGCTGGACGACGAGCGGGTCGAGGAGCTGCTGTCTGGGGAGGGGCTGGACTTCTGCCGCCACTACCTGCGGACGCAGCGCCGCTACCGCCCGCATCTCCTCTCGGAGCCCGAGGAGAAGGTGATGACGGAGAAGAGCGTGACCGGGCGCAGCGCCTGGGCCCGGCTCTTCGCCGAGCAGACCTCGGCGATCCGGGTGAAGCTGGACGGCGCCGAGGACCTGTCGCTGGAGGTGGCGCTGAGCCGGCTGGTATCGCCGGACCGCGAGCTGCGCCGCACCACCGCCGAGGCCGTCACCGCGGCTCTGGACCAGGACCTGCGCACGCGCGCCTTCATCCTCAACACGCTGCTCCACGACAAGGCCGTGGACGATCGGCTGCGCTCCTATCCCCACTGGCTGCGCCAGCGCAACCTGGCCAACGAGGCCTCTGACGAGTCGGTGGCGGCCCTGGTGGAGGCGGTGCGCGGCCGGTACGAGATCCCCCAGCGCTGGTACCGGCTCAAGGCGCGGCTGCTGGGCGTCGACCGGCTGGCCGACTACGACCGCTCGGCGGCGGTCACCCACGAGGACCCGACCGTGCGCTGGTCGATGGCCCGCGAGCTCGTCCTCGACTCCTACGCCTCGTTCACCCCCCGCTTGGGCGAGCTGGCGCGCCGCTTCTTCGACGAGCGCTGGATCGACGCCCCGGTGCGTCCGCACAAGCGCGGCGGCGCCTTCTGCGCCTACACGGTGCCCGAGCTGCACCCCTACGTGATGCTCAACTACACCGCCAAGCGCCGCGACGTCCTGACGCTGGCGCACGAGCTGGGCCACGGGCTGCACGCGGTCCTGGCGGCGCCCCAGGGTCTGCTGCACCAGCACACCCCGCTCACGCTGGCCGAGACCGCCTCGGTGTTCGGCGAGACGATCGTGTTCGGTCGGCTGCTGGAGGTCGCCGAGGGCGCCGAGTCGCGCCTGTCGCTGCTGGCCGAGAGCCTGGAGGGCTCGATCGCCACGATCTTCCGCCAGATCGCCATGCACCGCTTCGAGGACCTGGCGCACAACGTCCGGCGCGAGGAGGGCGAGCTGGCCCCCGAGCGCATCGGCGACCTGTGGGCCGACTCGCAGCGCGAGCTGTTCGGCGAGTCGGTCGAGGTGACCGAGGGCTACCGGACCTGGTGGTCCTACATCCCGCACTTCATCAACACGCCGGGCTACGTGTACGCCTACGCCTACGGCCAGCTGCTCGCGCTCTCGGTGTACCGGCGCTACCAGGAGGAGGGCGAGCCGTTCGTGCCCCGCTACCTGGACCTGCTGGCCGCCGGCGGGTCGCAGTCCCCGGAGGAGGTCGGACGGCTGGTCGGCGTCGATCTCATGGACCCCTGGTTCTGGGACTCCGGCCTGGACCTGGTCGAGGAGCAGCTGCAGGCGGCCGAGGCCGCCGCCCGCGACGCCGGCCGCGTCTAACGCGGCCGGCGCGGCGGATCCCCCAGCCCTAAGAGGCGGGCGGCAGGGCGGCGGTCGAGCTGGCCATGACCGTGATGCTCACGGGGTCGGAGCTACCGCCCTCGTTGACCGGGCCGCCGGGAACGTGGACGCGTACGGTCTTCGTCCCGGGCGCCCCGAAGGCGTGCCTGAGCGAGTAGGTCGAGCCCGGGCCCACCCGGCGGACCTCGACCGTGTGCCAGTCGCCGTCCTGCCCGCGCTTCTGCAGCACGATGACGTGGCCCGTCTTGTCGGGCGCCACGGTCCCGGTGAACACGACGGGCTGGCCCACCTGGACGGTGGTGGGGGCGGCCGTCACGGTCACCGTGTCGTGGACGCCCTCGAACAGCTGGCGGGTGTGGCGGTGGTCGCCCGGCGCCGACGTGCGCACCACGTACACCGTGTTGTGAGCCGGCGACTGGGGGAACGAGTAGTTGCCCGCTGGGTCGGTGGTGGTGGTGGCCACAGCGGAGAAGCCGGGGGCGTTCCAGGGACGGGAGTACAGGGTGACCGGCACGTTGGCGTTGCCCGGCCCGGCCAGCGTCCCCGTCAGCGTCACCGGGTCGCCCACCTTGATCGGATCCGCGGAGGCGTTGAGGGTGAAGCCGGGGTTCTGGTTCTGCGAGACCGCAATCGAGAACGAGTCGGACTCGCCGCGCAGGTTGCGCGCGTCGCCGCGGAAGACCACCCGCAGGGTCCGGTCGCCCGGCACCCGGAAGCGATGCACGATCCGGTAGTGCGATCCGGGTCCGATGCGCCCGGAGTCGATGGTCCGCCAGTCGTCGCCGTTGCCCCCGACCTGCTGCTGGAGGAAGACGGGCTCG
>VAXS01000151.1 GCA_005883255.1 Actinomycetota bacterium
GAGCTGATGAAGAGAAAGAAGTTCGTCTTCCTGTGCACGAACGCGATCCTGATGAAGCGCAAGCTCGACCTGTTCGAGCCCTCGCCCTACTTCGCCTGGGCGGTGCACATCGACGGGCTGCAGGAGCGCCACGACGAGTCGGTGTGCCGGGAGGGCGTCTTCGAGAAGGCCGTCGAGGCCATCAAGGCAGCCAAGGAGCACGGCTTCCGGGTGACCACCAACACCACCTTCTTCACCCACGACACCCCCGAGTCGGTGCGCGCGGTGCTCGACTACCTCAACGACGAGCTGGAGGTCGACGAGATGATGATCTCGCCGGCTTACGCCTACGACAAGGCGCCCGACCAGGAGCACTTCCCCGGCGTGCGCCAGACCCGCGAGCTGTTCAGCGCCGCCTTCGCCGACGGGGGGCGCAAGCGCTGGCGGCTCAACCATTCGCCGCTGTTCCTGGACTTCCTCGAGGGGAAGGTGGACTACGAGTGCACGCCCTGGGGCATCCCCAGCTACTCGATCTTCGGCTGGCAGCGGCCCTGCTACCTGATGGCCGACGGGTACGCCGAGACGTACCAGGAGCTGCTGGAGACCACCGACTGGAGCAAGTACGGCCGCGGCCGCGACCCGCGCTGCGACAACTGCATGGCGCACTGCGGGTACGAGCCCACCGCGGTGATGGACACCACGCGCTCGCTCAAGCAGTCCGTGCGCGCGCTGGCCCGCCGCTGATAGAACAGGCGGCGGAACCCTCTAGACGAAGGAGCCTGCGATGGCCTACGAGGTCCCTCCCCTCCCCTACGACTACGACGCGCTGGAGCCTCACATCGACGAGGCCACCATGCGCCTGCACCACGACAAGCACCACCAGGCGTACGTGGACAAGGTCAACGGCGCGCTCGAGGGCACCGAGCACGCCGACGCGCCGATCGCGGACGTCCTGCGCAACCTGGAGGCGATCCCCCAGGACAAGCGGACGGTGGTGCGCAACAACGGCGGCGGCCATTACAACCACTCGCTGTTCTGGGAGTGGATGAGCCCCGACGGCGGCGGCGAGCCCGACGGCGACCTGCGCGCCGCGATCGACGACGCCTTCGGGTCCTTCGACGACTTCAAGGCCAAGATGAAGGAGGCCGGCGTCAACCAGTTCGGGTCCGGTTGGGCCTGGCTGGTGCACGACGGCTCGGGCCTGGCCGTGGTGAGCAGCGCCAATCAGGACAACCCGATCTCCGACGGCCGCACGCCGCTGCTGGGCGTCGACGTCTGGGAGCACGCCTACTACCTGAAGTACAACAACCGCCGCCCCGACTACATCGACGCCTGGTGGAACGTGGTGAACTGGCCGAAGGTGGCGGAGGGCCTCCCGTAGGGGCCTAGGGCCCGCGCAGCGACCCCACGAGCGGCAGCGCCCCGCGCGCCCGGGCGGCCTGCGCGGCGCCGGTCTGGCTGTTGAAGTACAGGATCATCAGGTGACGAAACGTGTCGAAGAACGTCGGCGCCTGGCCCACCAGCCGCCAGCTCACGTGCAGGCTGCCGGAGCGGCCATGCAGGACGATGATCCCCTGTCGGCGGTTGAGCCCGCGGGCGCTGACGTTACGGGCCAGGTAGGGCACCGGCCACACCAGCCTGGTCCACGGGCCAGACCAGCGCAGGGTGGCGCCGCCCGCGCTCGACGTCAGTCTGAACGAGACTCGGCCGCGCGTGGTGGGCGCGGCGCTCACGGCGATCCGCTTGCCCGGCTGCAGCCAGGCCGGGGACACCGCCGACATCAGGTACAGCGTCGACCCCTGCTCGCGCACCAGCATGTTGCGCAGCAGGGTGGCGTACTCGGCGGCGAACGCCCCGTGGGGAATCGTGGTGTCGTCCACGACCCGGTCCCCGAACGGGAGGACGCTCGTCTCGAAGCCCGCGTTGGTCCCGGTGGTGTGGGCCAGCTCCGAGTAGAGGCCTTCGACCACGTCGCGCTGACGACCCTCCAGGAGCTGCTCCTCGAACAGCCGGAAGCCCAGCCAGTCGTGCAGCAGCGTCCTGTCCGCGTACGTGGCGATGCCCTCGCGGAACTTCCGCCGGACGTGCGCGATCGTGCGCAGGACCACCGCGCTGTTGGGGTCGATCACTGGCGTGGGATAGGACGACCAGAGGTTCCCCCAGTCCTGGCCGCTGGTTCCGTTGTCCAGCGTGGGCGGGATGTAGCCGTGGTTCGCGCGCTGGGCGATGAACACCCGCTCGCGCACCACGTTGACGAAGGCGTCGTGGTCGGCCTGCCACCGGGCGGCGCTCGCCTGGTCGCCGGCCGCCCGGGCCACCTCCACCGCGCCCTGCACGCCGGTCGCGGCCCAGAAGTTGTCCCCCGAGATGCGCCCGGTGGCGAGCTCGTTGTCGGGCGGCTGCTGAACGGCGGGCATGAGGCCCAGCGGGTCGCTGGCCCGCTGGCCCTCGAACCAGGCCATGGCCTTCCTCACCGCCGGGAGCGCCTGGGTGGCGAACCCCGAGTCGCCCGTGCGCCGCACGTACTCGCCGAACGTGAACAGGGCCTGGCCGAAGCCGTCGTACTCCTCGGCCCGGTCGATGAACAGGCCGTCGTCGCGCTGCCAGGTGAAGACGAAGTCGAGGTTCTGGCGCACCAGCTGCGGCAGGCCCACCAGCAGGTACATCTCGTTGGTGATCGTGCTGTCCCGCAGGAAGAACTCGTGGTAGCGCATCTGGTTGACCAGCTGCACCCACTCGCCGGTGCTGGGCAGGATGTAGCGCGCCAGGGCGTCCTGGGCGATGCTGGCGTAGAACGTGTCGACCACCTTGGACTCGGGCAGCGACACCCGCATGACACCTCTCAGCAGGCCCCGCCAGAACCGCAGCGCGATCGCCCGGTACTGCTGGTAGCGGGCGGAGGCGATGGCGCCGAAGTGGGGATCCGTGGGCGCCATCGTCTCCACGGGCATGGTGAAGCTCAGCGCCCGGCTCCGATGCGGCCCCAGAGTCAGCGTGTAGGTGGCGCGGCCCCACTCCGAGCGGGCGTCGAACGGCACGAGCTGGGTCTGCAGCTGCTGGCGGAAGCGCACGCCCGGGCCGCCGTGCGGGAACAGGACCAGTGCCTGGCCATCGCGGATCAGGGTCGTTCCCTGGAGCGCGTATACGGAGTTGGCGTTGAATCCCACGCCCGGCTGCCAGTAGAACCCATCGCGGGTGGGGGTGCGCGGCCGCGGGAAGCGATTGATTCGCAGGCAGCAGCGGTTGACGCGCGGGCCGTTCTCGCCGCCGTCGTAGATGACGGCGGCCCGCACGCGAGCGTGCGCGGTGTGCGTGCCCAGGTTGGTGGCCTGGATACGGGCGAAGGTGACGGGACGCCCGGCCACCGACGTCTGGAAGGTCTCGAGCTGGTACAGGATGCTGCCGTCCACCCGGAACAGGCGGACGATCGGGTAACGGTTCAGCGCCAGGGCGTGTGTGATCGGATCGAACTCGTGGCCGCTGCCCACGGTGAAGTCCAGCTCCGCCCAGCCGGTGAACAGGTTGCCCTCCGGCGTGACCTCGGTCCCCTCGGTCTGGCCCGGATAGCCCAGCTGGTCGGTGGTGGAGACCAGGAACGAGAGCGGCGGCGAGGGCGCCGACAGGGGGCTCAGCGCCGCCGCCGAGGCGGGCGCCACCAGGGCGAGCGCCACCCCGATTCCCAGGCCCAGGACCCTTCCCCGGTTGAGCACCGGCGGAGGGTAGCGATGCGCCTCGCCGAATGCGACGCCGCCGCATCGGGAACCGGCACCGGCTGTTTATACCCCTGCTAGCTTGCTGTCAGC
>VAXS01000156.1 GCA_005883255.1 Actinomycetota bacterium
CGACCGGATGCGCCGCGCCTACGAGTACCGCCAGCGCCGCTTCAAGGCGCAGGCCGGCAAGATCGAGGACGACGGCTACGAAGACCGCAGCGTCGCCTATCAGCGGATGGTCCAGGCGGTGCTGGCCGCCCAGCGCGCGGCGCTGGTGCGCCTGCGGAACGACGGCCAGATCTCCAACGAGGTCATGAACCGCGTCGTGCGCGAGCTCGACCTGGAGGAGACGCGGCTGGAGATCTAGGGCCCCGGTCACGCGCCCGGTAGCCTCACCCCATGAGCCCGGCCCGCCCGACGGTCCAGGTGATCGGACGTCGCCTGGAGCCCGCGGACCACCGGCTGCGGGACTTCCTGACGCGCGCCGACCAGCCGTACGACTTCTACGAGCCGGATTCGCCGGAGGCGCTG
Organism: Actinomycetota bacterium; assembly: GCA_005883255.1. Taxonomy (GTDB): domain Bacteria; phylum Actinomycetota; class Thermoleophilia; order Solirubrobacterales; family Solirubrobacteraceae; genus AC-38. Next base: position 403 of record VAXS01000156.1, read on the forward strand.
GACCTGCTCGGGCGCCACGCGATCGCCGAGGCGCGGTTGCCCGTGGTGATCGATGGCGACCAGGTGTTCAACGGCGCGACCATCGAGGCGCTGGCCGAGGCCTGGGGCGGATTCCAGCCGCCCGCGCGGGCCCACTACGACCTGGCGATCGTGGGCGCGGGCCCGGCCGGCCTCGGGGCCGCCGTCTACGCCGCCTCCGACGGCCTCTCCACGATCGTCTTCGAGCGCGACATCCCCGGCGGGCAGGCTTCCCACACCTCGATGATCGAGAACTTCTTCGGCTTCCCCGACGGGATCGAGGGCGCCCACCTGGCCCGGATGGCGGCCCGCCAGGCGGAGCGCTTCGGGGCCGAGCTGATCCTGCTGCGCGGGGTCACAGGCGGACACTGGGACGACGAGACCCGCTGGCACTTCGAGCTCGCGGGCGACGTCGAGGTCACCGCCGACGTGGCCGTGGCGGCGCCCGGCATGGAGTGGCGGCGCCTCGACGTCGAAGGCCTCGACGAGCTGCTCGACCGCGGCGTGTACTACGGCGCCGGCCGCAGCGAGGCGGCGACGTGCACCGGCGACGACGTGGTGGTGGTGGGGGCCGGCAACTCGGCCGGCCAGGCCGTCATGAGCTTCGCCGACGCCGGGGCGCGCGTGACCATGGTGGTGCGCGGCGACGTCCTGGGCCGGACGATGTCCGGCTATCTGGTGGACCGGATCGGGGAGCACCCGGGGATCGACGTGCGCCTGCGGACGCAGGTGCGGGAGGTGCACGCCGACCACGAGCGCCTGCGCGCCGTGACGATCGAGGACGCCGCGGGGGCGGTCGAGCGGCGGCCCGCGGACGGGCTGTTCCTGTGCATCGGCGGCGAGCCGCGGACGGGCTGGGCCGACGCGGCCGGCGTCCGCCTCGACCGGGCCGGGTACGTGCTCACCGGCCCGGACCTGCTGGAGGCCGGGAACCGGCCCGAGGGCTGGCCGCTCGACCGCGACCCGCTCGCGCTGGAGACCAGCGTCCCGGGACTGTTCGCCGCCGGCGACGTGCGCAGCGGATCGACCAAGCGCGTGGCCGGGGCGGTCGGCGAGGGCGCGATGGCGGTGGCGCTCGCCCACCGCCGGCTGGCCGAGCTGGCGGCCGCGGTCTAGGCGTCGCGCCTACTGGCGGTAGCGCTCGACGGTGTCGGCGTCGCGCGCCTCGGCCTCGTCGGGATCCGCGCCCGCGTCCCGCAGCGCGCGCCGCTGGCGCAACAGGTCCCAGCAGCGGTCGAGCTCGACCCTCACCGCGTCCAGCCGGTCGCGGTCCGTGTCCAGCGCGGACGGGTCCCGGCGGTCGTCCTGCTCGCGGCCGCGAAGGCTCTGCTCCTCGGCCACCAGGCGCTCGATGCGATCGGCCACCTGCTCGTCGGTCACGACCCCATCCTAACCACCTCCTCGGGGCTGCCCGGAGCGGCTAGCATCGCTCCAGCCATGAACGGCTTCATCTCGCGCGGCTTCGGCGGCCATCGCCGGGTGCCGGAGGAGCTGGCCGACCGGCTGCCGCCCGGCCAGTACGTGGAGTCCGGATTCCCGGTCCTCACCGCGGGCCCCACCCCGAAGGTCGACACCGCCGACTGGACCTTCCGCGTGGACGGCATGGTCGGGCAGGAGCGCAAGTGGACGTGGGAGGAGTTCGGCCAGCTCCCGTTCGAGGACGTCCCGTGCGACATCCACTGCGTGACCAAGTGGTCGAAGCTCGGGACCACCTTCCGCGGGGTCCCGGTCGACGTCCTCCTGGACGCCGCCGAGCCGCTCGGCTCCTACGCGGTGCAGTACTCCTACGGGGGCTACACCACGAACCTCCCGATCGAGGACCTGATGGACGGCAAGGCCTGGGTGGTCACCGAGCACGAGGGCGAGCCGCTGCCGCGCGAGCACGGCGGCCCGGCCCGGATGCTCGTCCCGCACCTGTACTTCTGGAAGAGCGCCAAGTGGGTGGCGGGGCTGCGGGTGATGGACCACGACGAGCCCGGCTTCTGGGAGGAGCGCGGCTACCACGAGTACGGCGACCCCTGGAAGGAACAGCGGTATTGGAACGACTGACGCCGGTCGAGCAGAAGGCGCCCGGCCGCTGGCAGGTCGCCACGGTGGCCGCGATCAAGCCCGAGACGCCGCAGGTCAAGTCGTTTCGCCTGCAGGTACCGATGTGGATGGCCCTCGCGGACGGCGAGGTCTCGCCCTACTTCCACGACGTCGTGGTCGAGGGCGACCAGGTCGAGGTCCGCGGGCCCTTCACCTCCTACTTCGTGTGGCGCGGAGAGTCGCCGGTGCTGCTGGTGGGCGGCGGGTCGGGCGTGGTCCCGCTGATGTGCATGATGCGCCACCGGCGCCTCACCATGCCCGAGCTGCCGATGCGGCTGGTGTACTCGGTGCGCAAGGCCGACGACGTGATCTACGCCGACGAGCTCGACGGCGACACGGTGCTGACGTTCACCCGCGAGCCTCCCGGCGATTGGAGCGGGCACACCGGGCACATCGACGCCGACCTGATCGCGGAGGCCGGCGTCGACTCCGGCATCGGCTTCGTGTGCGGCTCCAACGCGTTCGTGGAGACGGCCAGCCAGCTGCTGCTGGACGCGGGCTTCGATCCTCAGCAGATCCGGACCGAGCGCTTCGGCCCCACGGGCTGAGGGCTACTCCACCGCCGCGGAGACGGGGACCGAGCGCCGGGGCGGCGGATCCGCCTCGGCCCCCAGGCGCAGCGGCTGGGCCGGAAGCAGCGCGGCGGCGAGCAGCGCGCCGGCGGCGCTCACCCCCGCGGCCACCAGGCAGCCCGCGCTCAGCCCGTCGAAGAAGCCGCTCGACGCGGCCGCGTGCACCTGTGCGCCCACGGCCGGGCGGCCGGCGAGGCTCACGCGGTGGGCGACCTCGAGCGCGGCGCCGACGGAGTCGTGGGCGGCGCGGGCCAGCGGCGCCGGCAGGTGGGCGGGGAGCGAGCTGGTGAGCCGGCTGGCGTACAGCGAGGCGTAGACGCTCCCGATGACCGCGACGCCCAGCGTGGCCCCGAGCAGGCGCGTGGTGTCGTTGACCGCCGAGCCCACGCCGGCCTTGGCCTTGGGCACGACGTCCATGATGGCCTCGGTCGCGGGGGCGCTGGTCAGCCCCATCCCGGAGCCGCCGAGCACCATCTGGGCCGCGATCACCAGGTAGCTGGTGCCGGTGGTGGCAGTCGAGACCCAGGCGAAGAACCCGGCCAGGAACGTCAGGCCGCCCGCCACGACCACCTTGGTCCCGTAGCGCACCGCCAGCCTGGTACCGAGCACCGACGTGACGCCCACCGAGGTCGCGACCGGCAGGAGGTGCAGCCCGGTGGAGAGCGGGCCGTAGCCCTTGAAGAACTGGAAGTACTGCGTGATGAGGAAGATGAAGCCGGCCAGCGAGAAGAAGGCGACGGTCACCGAGCTGCTGGCGGCGGTGAAGCGGAGATTGCGGAACAGGCTGAGGTCGAGCATCGGCTCGGGGGCGCTGCGCTCCCGGGCCACGAAGGCCACCAGCAGGGCGGCCGCCACCACGAAGCCGACGATGCTGCGGGTCGAGGTCCAGCCCTGGTTGGGCGCCTCGATGATCGTGTAGACCAGCAGGCCCATCGCCGCGGTGGAGAGGACCAGCCCCGGCCGGTCCGCGCGCGGCGCCTCCGGGTCGCGCGAGGTGGGCACGAAGCGGGCGACCAGCACCGCGGCCACCACCGCCACGGGCGCCATCGCGAAGAAGATGCTCGTCCAGGAGAAGTGCTGCAACAGCCAGCCGCCGGCGATCGGGCCCAGCGCGATGGCGGCGCCGGCGGTCGCGCCCCACAACCCGATCGCCCGGGCGCGCTCCCGGCGCTCCACGAACACGTTGGAGATCAGCGACAGCGTGGCCGGGAAGATCATCGCCGCGCCCAGGCCCATGACGCAGCGGGCGACGATCAGCTGGCCCGGCGTGGTCATCAGCCCGCCGGCGAAGCTGGCCGCGCCCAGCACGCCCAGGCCGGCCAGGAGCATCCCCTTGCGGCCCACCCGATCGCTCAGGCTCCCGGCGGCCAGCAACAGGGCCGCGAACACCAGGCTGTACGCGTCCACGATCCACTGCAGCTGGCTGGTCGAGGCGTGGAGCTCGCGGACCAGCGTGGGCAGCGCCACGTTCACGATCGTCGTGTCCAGGTTGATCAGGAACGACGCCAGCAGGAGCGAGGCCAGGATCAGGGGACGGCTCCGGTGCACTCGCGGTGTTCTATCGAGGCTGCTTGAGAAAGTCAAGTCTGCGCTTCCTTTCGTCAAGTACTGGCGCTAGACTGCGCTGCGTGCGCTCCTACGGTCAGCACTGCGGACTCGCCAAGACGCTCGACGTGATCGGGGATCGCTGGTCGCTGCTAATCGTGCGGGAGCTGCTGCTCCGCGACGGCTGCCGCTACACCGACCTCCTCCACGGCCTACCCGGAATCTCCACCAATCTCCTGGTCGATCGCCTGCGCGACCTCGAGCGGGCGGGGGTGGTGGCGCGCGACGAGGCGCCCCCGCCCGTCGCCACCACGCTGTACCGCCTGACCGCCCGCGGGAAGGAGCTGCGCCCGGCGGTGCTCGCGCTCGGACGCTGGGGCGCCCCGCTGCTGGCGAAGGGCTCCGACGACGAGGCGTTCCGCAGCCACTGGATGGCGCTTCCCGTGGAGATCGTCTTCGCGGACCACGCGCCAAAGGGCACGCCGATGGCGATCGAGCTCCGCACGGGCGACGAGCCGGTGGTGATCGAGGCCGCCGACGGCGCGATCCACACGCGCCCCGGCACCGCCGAGGACCCCGACGGCGTGCTCACTGGACCCCCCCGGCTGGTCATGGCCGTGCTGGCCGGCAAGCTCACCTGGGAAGACGCGCGCGCGAGGGCTGGAGTACGAGGGAGACCCCGAGGCGCTGGACCGCCTCCTCCCCCACTCCGCTGCGCCCGCGGCTTAGGAGGCCGAGGCGATCGGCTGGTATGAGCAGCGGATCGCCATCGAGACCGACCCGGAGGCGCTCGCCGTCATGCGCGACGCCCAGGGCGAGGAGTTCAAGCACTTCAGCATGGACCTCGAGTTCCTGCTGCGGCGCACGCCGCCCTGGCGCGAGGTCGCCCAGGGGATCCTGTTCAAGACCGGCGACATCGTCGAGCACGGCGAGGAGGCGGAGGCCGAGGCGTTCGAGGACGGGGGGTCGGGAGCCGAGGGTGGATACGAGGACGGATCGCTGGGAATCGGCAGCCTGAGGGGAGCGTCGCGATGAACCACCTGCTGCGCACACAGGCGCCGATCGGCGACGCGGGCTGGACGCTGCTCGACGAGGAGGCGCGGGAACGCCTGGCCCCCGCGCTGGCCGCCCGCAAGCTGGTCGACTTCTCCGGCCCGCGGGGTTGGGAGCACTCGGCCACGAACCTGGGGCGCACCAGCCCGCTGGCGTCGTCCCCCTCCGAGGGCGTGTCGGGGCTCCAGCGGCGGGTTCTCCCGCTGGTCGAGCTGCGGGCGGACTTCGAGCTCTCGCGGGCCGAGTTGCGCGACGCCGACCGCGGCGCCGACGACACCGACCTGGCCCAGCTCGACCAGGCCGCGCACCGGATCGCGGTGGCCGAGAACGTCGCCGTGTTCCACGGCTGGGACGGCGCCCTGACCGGAATCGGCGAGGCGTCGCCCCACGAGCAGCCGCAGCTGGGCGACGACACGGATCGCTACCCGGGACGGGTGGCAGGCGCGGTGGAGCGCCTGCTGTGCAGCGGGATCACCGGACCGTACGGGCTGGCGCTGGGCCGCGAGCAGTACCGCCGGGTGGTGGAGACCGCCGAGCACGGCGGCTATCCGCTCCTGGACCACCTGGGCAAGATCCTCGAAGGCCCGATCGTGTGGGCGCCCGGCGTGAGGGGCGCGGTGGTGGTCAGCCTGCGCGGCGGGGACTTCCTGTTCGAGTCCGGCCAGGACCTGTCGATCGGCTACGACTCGCACGACGGCGAGGCGGTGCGGCTGTACCTGGAGGAGAGCTTCAGCTTTCACGTGGCCACGCCCGAGGCCGCAGTGGCGCTGACGCCATGACCGATGCGCTCGTGCTGGGCGGAGTGCGGACGCCGGTGGGACGCTACGGCGGCTCGCTGTCGCACGTGCGGCTGGACGACCTCCTCGGCCAGACGATGGTCTGGGCCTGCGAGCGCGTCGGGGTCCCGCTCGAGCGCATCGAGGACATCTCCGCGGGCTGCGTGAACCCCGCGCACGAGGGGATGGGCGACGTGGCGCGCTGGGCGGCGCTGGCGGCGGGCTTCCCGGACTCGGTCCCGGCGGTCACGGTCAACCGCTTCTGCGCGTCGTCCCTGACCAGCGCGATCTCGACGGCGCACGCGATCCGCAGCGACGAGCTGTCGGTCGGCCTGGCCGGCGGGGCGGAGTCGATGTCGCGCTCGGGCTGGGCGCTGATGAAGGGCGACGCTCCGTTCATGCCCCGCGGGCCGGTGCTGATGCTGGACACGATGTGGGCGGGCGCGGGCGGGCCGCCGAACCCGACGCTGCTGGCCCGCGACGCCTACATCGACATGATGCGTACCGCCCAGAACGTGGCCGACCGGTACTCGCTGACCCGCGAGGAGATCGACGCGTTCGCCCTGCGCTCACACCAGCACGCCGCCGCGGCGCGGGACTCGGGCCGCCTGGCGCAGGAGATCCACCCGGTGGAGATCCCCGCCACCCGCCGGCAGCCGGCCCGGGTGTTCGAGCACGACGAGAGCATCCGCGACGACACCACGGCCGAGAAGCTGGCGGCGCTTCCGGCGCAGCCCGACACCACCCAGATGACCGCCGGTAACTCCTCCCCGCTCAACGACGGCGCGAGCGCGATCGTGCTCGCCAGCCCCGCCGCCGCCGAGGAGCTGGGCGTCGAGCCGCTGGCGCGCGTGGTGGCGTCGGCCACCCACGCGCTCGACCCGCAGGTGATGGGGATCGCGCCCGCGTACGCGATGCCCAAGGCCCTGGCCCGCGCCGGCCTGGCCCCGGCCGACGTCGACGTGTGGGAGGTCCACGAGGCCTACGCCGCCCAGGCGCTGGGCGTCCTGCGCGAGCTGCCCCGCCAGCTCGACGGCTTCGAGGTCCCCGACGAGCGCCTGAACCCCAACGGCGGCGCCGTGGCCATCGGCCACCCGTTTGGCTCCTCGGGCACCCGCTACGTCCTCACGCTGGCCACCGAGCTGCGGGCGCGCGAAGCGCGCTACGGCGTGCTGGGCGTGTGCGTGGGATCGGGCCAGGGCGTGGCGCTGGTGCTGGAGAACCCCGCCGCCTAGCCCAGCTCCTTCAGCGCGCCCGCGCGCTCCTTCGCCACCGCCGGGCGCACCCAGCATCCCGCCAGGTGGTCGTTCACCAGGCCGCAGGCCTGCATGAGGGCATAGACGGTCGTCGGGCCCACGAAGCGGAAGCCGAGCCGCTTGAGCTCACGGGCCAGCGCCTGCGATTCGGCGGTGGACGCCGCGAGGTCCGACCTGCGCTTGGGCGCATGCGGGCGGCGCGGCGCGAACGACCACACGAACGGCGCGAACGACGCCAGCTCGCGCGCGCGCCGGGCGTTCTCGATCGTGGCCTCGATCTTCCGGCGGTTGCGGACGATGCGCTCGTCGCCCAGCAGCCGCTCGACGTCCCGCCCGTCGAAGGCGGCCACGCGATCGATGCGGAAGTCCGCGAAGGCGGCCCGGAATCCCTCCCGCTTGCGCAGGATGGTCAGCCAGGACAGGCCGGATTGAAAGCCCTCCAGGCTCAGGCGCTCGAACAGGCGGTCGTCGTCCACCACCGGGCGCCCCCACTCGTCGTCGTGGTAGCCCACGTACTCCGGGGAGCCTCCGGACCACCAGCAGCGCCGCCGGCCGTCGGGACCGGTGACCAGCGTAGCCTGTGCGCGCTCATGTTCGACCACGTGACGATCCGCGTCAGCGACAGGGCCGCGTCGGAGCGCTTCTACCACACGGTCCTGGTGCCCCTCGCCATCGACAAGACCTATCGGACCGGGATCTTCACGGAGTACGGGGACTTCTCGGTGGCCGCCGCCGACGACGCGAACCCGCTCACCCGGCGGCTCCACGTGGGCTTCGCGGGCCACTCCCGCGACCAGGTCGACAACTTCTGGCGGGCGGGCACCGAGGCCGGGTACCCGAACGAGGGAGCGCCCGGCCCCAGGCCCGAGTACGGCGACGAGTACTACGGGGCGTTCCTGCTCGATCCGGACGGCAACAGCATCGAGGCCGTCCACCACGACAGGGTGCGGCCCGGCGTGGCCGTCGACCACCTCTGGATCCGCGTGGCCGACGTCCCCGCCGCCAAGGCCTTCTACGAGACGGTCGCGCCGCACGCCGGCCTGCGGCTGGCCGACGACCGGCGCGATCGTGTCCGGTTCGCCGGCGACGGTGGCTCGTTCAGCCTGCTGGCCGGAACGCCCACCGAGCATCTCCACCTGGCGTTTCCCACCGACGACGACGCGGTCATCCAGCGCTTCCATCAGGCCGCGACCGAGGCGGGCTACCCCAGCAACGGCCCACCCGCCGAACGCCCGCGCTACCACCCCGGTTACTACGCCGCCTACGTGCTCGACCCCGACGGCAACAACGTCGAGATCGTCAACCATCACCGGGCCTAGCCGGGGCCGCCGATAGCTGGTAGCGTGGCCGACCTGGTTCAGTGATTGAACCACCCTCCACCCATCCCGTTCCAGCGCTCGACCAGGACGTCCGGGAAGCGGCGGACGAGATCGCCCCGCTGGCCCGCGAGCTGGCGCCGGAGACCGAGCGGCAGCGGCGCCTCCCCGACGAGCTCGTGGCGCGCCTGCGCGCCTCCGGAGTCATGCTGGCCGGCGCCCCCCGCGAGGCCGGCGGCCTCGAGCTGGCGCCGGGCCTGGCGCTGGCGGCCGCCGAGGCGATCGCGCGCGGGGACGCCTCCGCCGGCTGGTGCGT
>VAXS01000157.1 GCA_005883255.1 Actinomycetota bacterium
ACTCGATCGTCCTGGGTTCTACGAACGGCACCACTGTGGGCGGTGAAGCCTCCGTGGCGGATCCCTCCGCCACGTTCGTGAGCCCCGGCGCCGAGGACTTCCACTTGCGGGCGCACGCGCCCGAGATCGACCAGGGACACTCCGGCCAGGGCGGCGAGATCGCCCAGGACGTCGACGGCGACGCGCGTCCGTTCGGCTCCGCCTGGGACCTGGGCGCCGACGAGTTCGTCGAGCATGCCCCGTTCATCTCCCTGGCGGGGGCGAGCTCCGGGACGATCCTGGTCGGGCGGACGCTGTACTTCGGCGTGGTGGGCGAGGATCCCGACCCGGGCGATTCGGTCGCGTATCACTGGACCTTCGGGGATGGCGGCGGCGCGAATGGCGCGACCGCGGCGCACGTCTTCGCCGCCCCGGGCGCCTATACGGCGAGGGTCACCGCCACCGACACCTACGGCCGCACGGCCACGGCGACCGTCCCGGTCAGGGTGGTCTCCTCGTCGCTGCTCAGCGGCGATCGGACGCCTCCGCGCGTGTCGATCGCCACGCCTCGCCCCGGTCAGAGGCTGCGGGAGCGCCGGACCGTGCCCGGGTTCAGGGGGCGCGTGGCCGACGACAGCGGCGTGCGCAGCGTCGAGCTGGCCCTCTTCCGCCGGCGCGGGCGCGGCTGCCTGTGGTTCGACGGACGGCGCCGCTTCCGCGCCGGGTCGTGCTCGCGGCCGCTCTGGTTCCGCGCTCTCATCAACGACTTCGCCTGGGGCTACTCGTTCTCCCGCAGCGTCCGTCCCGCCCCCGGGCCGTATTCGCTCGAGATCCGCGCCACCGACATCGTCGGGAACCGGACCGCCCGGGTGAGCGCGCGCACCCGGACACTGGTCGCCTTCCGCTTCACGCGCTGAGGGGGAAAGGTCGGGCCCGCGCTGTCTCGGGCTAGGCTCCGGTGGTGGACCCCGACGAGCAGCGCCGTGCGATCCTCGACCAGTGGGAGCGCTCCGCCGCCGGCTGGCGCGTCCGCCGCGCCGAGCTGCAGCGGGTGGCGGCGCCCGTGTCGCAGTGGATGGTGGAGGCGATCGCGCCCCAGCCCGGCGAGACCATCCTCGAGTTGGCGGCCGGCCCCGGTCGAGGACGTGGTCGAGCAACGGCGCATAGAGGCGGAGTGGATCGACCTGCCGGCGGCCAGCGTGGACGCCGTGCTGTGCCGCTGGGGCTACATGCTGATGACCGACCCCGGGGCCGCGCTGCGCGAGACCCGCCGGGTGCTGCGGCCCGGCGGCCGGCTGGCGCTGGCCGCCTGGGGCACGGCCGCCGAGAACTCGTGGGCCTCGGCCGGGGCCGACGCCGTCCGCCGCCTCCTGGGCCAGCCCCCGCCCGACCCGGCCGGGCCCGGCATGTTCGCCTTCGCAGCCCCCGGTCGCCTCGAGCAGCTCCTCGAGGACGCCGGCTTCACCGAGCCGCTGGTCGACTCGGTCGACCTCCGCTTCGTGCACCCCTCCTTCCAGCACTGGTGGGAGGCGCGCCTGGACTGCGCCGTCCCGTTCGCCGACGCCCTGGCCGGCCGCCCGGAGGCCGACGTCCAGCAGGTGCGCAGCGAGCTGGAGCGCGCGCTCGAGCCCTACCGCACCGACGACGGCGGCCTCGCGATCCCCGGCCGGGCGCTGGTGGCGGCGGCCCGCGCCTGAGCGGGCCCGGAACCCGACTCAGGTAGGGTCACGCGCCCGTGTTCTACGACGACGACGCCGACCTCTCCCGGCTCGACGGCCGCACCGTGGCCATCATCGGCTACGGCTCGCAGGGCCACGCCCACGCCCTGAACCTGAGGGACGCGGGCGTGGACGTGGTGGTCGGCCTGCGCCCCGAGTCCTCCTCCGCGGACAAGGCCCGCCAGGAGGGCCTGGAGGTGCTCCCCGTGGCGGACGCCGCCTCCCGCGGCGACGTGGTGATGATGCTCGTCCCCGACGAGCTGCACCGGCAGGTGTGGGAGGGCGAGGTCCGCGACGGCATCGCCGCCGGCAACCTGCTCATGTTCGGGCACGGCTTCTCCATCCACTTCGACGAGGTCGAGCCGCCGCCCGACGTGGACGTGGCGATGGTCGCCCCCAAGGGCCCCGGGCATCTGGTCCGGCGCCAGTATGCGGAGGGCCGCGGGGTCCCGGCCCTGATCGCGGTCCACCAGGACGCCACCGGCGACGCCCGGGCGCTGGCCCTGGCCTACGCGAAGAGCATCGGCGCCACGCGGGCCGGGGTGATCGAGACCACGTTCAAGGACGAGACCGAGACCGACCTGTTGGGATGCGCTACTCGATCTCCAACACCGCCGAGTACGGCGACCTCACCCGCGGGCGCCGGGTGATCGGCGAGCCCACCCGTCAGGCGATGCAGGAGCTGCTGCGACAGATCCAGGACGGGTCCTTCGCGCGCGAGTGGATCGCCGAGAACCGGGCCGGCCAGGAGAGCTTCAAGCGTATGCGCGAGGAGCAGGCCGACCACCAGATCGAGCGCGAGGGCAGGGAGCTGCGCTCGATGATGGACTGGATCGAGACCGACTTCTGAGGCGCCTCCCGGCGACGCCGGGGGCCTCCGCTAAGGTTGGCCGCCCAATGGCGGGCGCCAATCCGTTCATCAAGCAGTACCTGATGACCGCGGGACCGACCCCGGTCCCGCCGCGCGTGCAGGCGGCGCTGGCCGAGCCCGTCGTCTACCACCGGGCGCCCGACTTCGACGCGCTGTTCGCGCGGGTCCTGGCCCGCCTTCCCGGCGTCTTCCAGACCGGCAACGACGTCATCGTCCTCACCTCCAGTGGCACCGGCGCCATGGAGTCGGCGGTGGCCAACCTGGTCCGGCCGGGCCAGCCGATCCTGGCCTGCGCCGGGGGAAAGTTCGGTGAGCGCTGGCTGGAGCTGGGGGAGGCGTTCGGGGCCGACGTCCTGGCCCACGAGCCCGAGTGGGGGGCGCGCATCGACCCGGCCGACGTCGACCGGCTGCTGGCGGGGAGGCCCGAGATCGAGGTGGTGTTCGCCACCTTGTCGGAGACGTCCACCGGCGTGGTGCACGACGTGCGGGGGCTGGCCGAGGTGGCCCGCGGCCACGAGGTGCTGCTGGTGGTGGACGCCATCTCCGGCCTGGGCGCCACCGAGCTGCGCCAGGACGAGTGGGGCGTGGACGTGGTGGTCGCCGGCTCGCAGAAGGCGCTGATGTGCCCGCCAGGCCTGGGCTTCGTGAGCGCGTCGCAGCGCGCGCTGGACTTCGCCGCCGCGCGACCCGCCCCGCGCGGCGCCTACTACTTCGACTGGGCGCGGGCGATCGCCGAGCAGCGCAAGCGCGTGCCGGCGACGCCGTTCACCCCCGCGGTGTCGCTGGTCAAGGCGCTCGACGTGGCCCTGGAGCTCATCGAGGAGGAGGGGCTGGACCGTATCCTGGCCCGCCACGACCTGCTGGCCCGGGCCACTCGCGGCGGCGTCCGCGCGCTGGGGCTCGACGTCTTCGGCGACCCCGACGAGCGCTCGACCGTGGTCACCGCGGTCGAGCTGCCCGACTCGATCGACGGCGGCCAGGTTCCCCGGCTGCTGCGCGAGCGCGGGATCGTGGCGAACGGGGGACAGGGCCAGCTCCAGGGCCGCATCCTGCGCATCGCCCACTGCGGGTACTTCGGCGCCTTCGACGTCGTGGTCAGCCTGGCGGGGCTGGAGCTGGCGCTGCAGGAGCTGGGCGCCGACGTCGAGCTCGGCGCCGGCGTGGCCGGCGCGCAGCAGGTGTTCGCCGAGGCGGGCATCCCCGTCGCGTGACGCCGACTGGACGGAGGCACAAGGTAACTCCTCGAGTCCTGGTCAAGGAGCAGATCGCCGACGCCGGCGTGGACCTCCTGCGCGAGGCCGGCTTCGACGTGGACCTGGGCGTCGACTGGTCCGACGAGGAGCTGGCAGAGCGCATCGGTGACTACGAGGGCATCGTGATCCGGTCGGCGACCAAGCTCGACGCCGAGCTCCTGGCCCGCGCCGACCGGCTGAAGGTGATCGGCCGGGCCGGGATCGGGGTGGACAACGTGGACGTGGACGCCGCCACCAAGCGGGGCATCGTGGTGGCCAACGCGCCGCAGTCCAACATCGTGGCCGCGGCCGAGCACACGATGGCGCTGATGCTGGCGCTGGCTCGCAACGTCCCGCGAGCGCACGCCTCGCTCACCGCCGGCCGCTGGGAGCGCTCGGAGCTGGGCGGCGCCGAGCTCTACGAGAAGACGCTGGGCATCCTGGGCTTCGGCCGCATCGGCCAGCTCGTGGCCCAGCGGGCCAAGGGGTTCGGGATGCACGTGCTGGCCTTCGACCCCTTCGTGTCCGCCGAGCGCTTCCGCGAGCTCGGCGTCGAGCAGGCCTCGAGCTCCGACGACCTGTACGCCCGGGCCGACTTCATCAGCCTGCACCTCCCACGCACCGACGACACGCGCGGCTGGCTGGACGCGGACGCGTTCGCCCGGATGCGCGAGGGCGTGCGGGTGGTCAACTGCGCGCGCGGGGAGCTGGTGGTGGACGAGGCGCTCAAGGACGCCCTGGACTCCGGCAAGGTGGCGGGGGCGGCGCTCGACGTGTTCTCCGAGGAGCCGGTGGGCGAGCACCCGCTGTTCGGCTACGACAACGTGGTGGTCACTCCGCACCTGGGCGCCTCCACCGCCGAGGCGCAGGACCGCGCCGGCGTCCAGACCGCCGAGCAGGTGGTGGCCGCGCTCACCGGCGGGGTGGTCAGCACCGCGGTGAACATCCCGGCCGTGGCGCCCGAGGACATGGAGGTGCTGGGGCCGTTCGTTCCGCTGTGCGAGCACCTGGGTCGCATCGGAATGGCCCTGGCCGAGGGCTCGTCGGTGGACCGCGTCGAGGTCGAGTTGCTGGGCCACATCGCCGAGCGCGACACGCGACTGCTGTCGCTGGCCGTGCTGCTGGGCGTGCTGGCGGGGCATACCGAGGAGGAGGTCAACCTGGTCAACGCGCCGTCGCTGGCCGAGGAGCGGGGCATCGACGTGGTGGAGACCAAGCGCACTTCGGCCCGCGACTTCACCGACCTGGTCCGGGTGACGGTGGTGAGCGGCGAGCAGGGCGTACGGGTGGTCGGCACCAACCTGGGGCGCCGCGACCGCCCGCACCTGCTCGAGGTCTGGGGACAACGCTTCAACATCCAGCTCGAGGAGCACGTGACGCTGTTCCGCTACTCCGACGTGCCGGGCATGATCGGGCGCGTGGGCACCGTGTTCGGCGACCACGGGATCAACATCGTGTCGGCGGCCGTGGGCCGTCAGCCCGACGGCGACGAGCCCAACGACGGCGGGCTGGCGGCCATGGCCATCACCACCGACGCGCCCGTCTCGCCCGCGGTGATCCAGGAGATCGTGGCCGGTGGCGGGTTCGTGGACGGGCGCACGGTCACTCTCCAATAGGCTGCCCGCGGGATGCGGGCGGTGGTGATTACGCGGCACGGCCCGCCGGAGGTCCTTCAGGTTCGCGACCTCCCGGCGCCGGAGCGGCCCCTGGGCGGGCAGGTCCTGGTCGACGTGCGCGCCGCGGGGATCAACTTCGCCGACACGATGGCGCGGATGGGCCTCTACCCGGACGCGCCGAAGCCGCCGTCGGTGGTGGGCTACGAGGTGGCGGGGGAGGTGGCGGCGGTGGGGCCCGGGGTCGACGGCCTGGGCCCAGGCGACCGCGTGGTAGCCGGCACGCGCTTCGGCGGCTACGCCGAGCAGGTGGTGGTCAAGGCCGCGGACACGGTGCCGCTGCCCGACCGCCTGTCGTTCGAGGAGGGCGCGGCGGTGCCGGTCAACTACGCCACCGCCTGGGCGGGGCTGGTGCGCTACGGGGGCCTGCGCGCCGGAGAGCGGGTGCTGATCCACGCCGCCGCCGGCGGGGTGGGCACGGCGGCCACCCAGATCGCCAAGCACGTCGGCGCCGAGGTCCACGGCACCGCGTCGCCCGGCAAGCACGACGCGATCCGCGCCAACGGCGTGGACCATCCGATCGACTACACCCGGCCCGGCTGGGAGCGGGACGCGCCCCGGTTCGACGTGATCATGGACGCGATCGGCGGCCGCAGCTTCCGCGTCGACTACGAGCTGCTGAAGACCGGTGGGCGCCTGGTGTGCTTCGGCGCCTCGGCGGTGGCGCCCGGCGAGCGGCGCAACGTGCTGGCGGCGCTGCGGACGGTGGTGCGGATGCCCCGGTTCAACCTGGTCCGCCAGATGCGCGAGTCGAAAGCCGTGATCGGGCTGAACATGCTGGCCCTGTGGGACGAGGCCGGCAGCCTGGACGAGTGGATCGGCCCGCTGCGCGAGCTGATCGAGGACGGGACGGCCCGCCCGCTGGTGGCCGAGGCTTTCCCGTTCGAGCGGGCGGCGGAGGCCCATCGGATGATCGCCGAGCGCCGAAGGAGCAGCGACGTGACCAAGCCGGACGATCCCAACCGAGTACTGATCTTCGACACCACGCTGCGCGACGGCGAGCAGTCGCCCGGCATCTCGCTCAACGCCGGCGAGAAGCTGGAGATCGCGCAGCAGCTGGCGCGCTTGGGGGTCGACGTGATCGAGGCCGGCTTCCCGATCACCTCGCCGGGCGACTTCGAGGCCGTGCAGGCGATCTCCCGCCAGGTCGAGGGGCCAGTGATCGCCGGCCTGGCGCGCACCCACGCCGCCGACATCGACCGGGCGTGGGAGGCCGTGCGCGACGCGGCCCGCCCGCGGATCCACACCTTCATCTCCACCTCCGACATCCACATCCGCCACCAGCTGCAGACCACGCGCGAGGACGTCAAGGGGCAGGCGCGGGCCGCCGTCGCCCACGCCCGCGAGTACCTGGAGGACGTCGAGTTCTCGCCCATGGACGCCACCCGCGCCGACGTGGAGTTCACCGCCGAGGTGTGCGCGATCGCGGTGGAGGAGGGGGCGATCACCGTGAACATCGCCGACACCGTGGGCTACACGATGCCGCACGAGTTCACGGCCTACCTGGAGCGGCTCTACGAGCTGGCGCCCGGCCTGCGCGACGTCGTGGTCTCGGTCCACTGCCACGACGACCTCGGCCTGGCGGTGGCCAACTCGTTCGCCGGCGTGCTGGCGGGCGCGCGCCAGGTGGAGTGCGCGATCAACGGGCTCGGCGAGCGGGCCGGCAACGCCTCGCTGGAGGAGATAGCGATGCTGCTGCACACCCGGCAGGCCGACGTGGGCCTGCAGACGGGGATCGTCACCACCGAGATCGCCCGCACGAGCCGGCTGGTCTCGCGGCTCACCGGCTACGTGGTGCAGCCCAACAAGGCGGTGGTGGGGCGCAACGCGTTCGCCCACGAGTCGGGCATCCACCAGGACGGCGTGCTCAAGGAGCGCACCACGTACGAGATCATGGACGCGCGGACGATCGGCCTGGAGGGCAACGACATCGTCCTGGGCAAGCACTCCGGGCGCCACGCGCTCCAGCAGGCGCTGGAGGACCTGGGCTACCGCGTGACCGGGCAGGCGCTCAACCAGGCGTTCAAGCGCTTCAAGGAGATCGCCGACCGCAAGAAGCAGGTGACGGCGATGGACCTGGAGGCGCTGCTCACCGACGAGCTGCGCGACGACGTGGACGACTACACGCTCGAGGGCTTCGACGTGGAGGCCTCGTCGCGGCGACCGCCCCACGCCACCGTACGGGTGCGGATGCCCGACGGCAGCGAGCGCAGCGGGTCGTTCACCGGCGACGGGCCAGTGGACGCGATCTTCCGGGCGATCAACGCCGCCACGGACACGGACGCCAAGCTTCGCGAGTTCCGGGTGGACGCCGTGACCGGGGGTCAGGACGCGCTGGGCGAGGTCTCGGTCGTGATCGAGGCGGGCGGCCGGCCCACGTCCGGGCAGGGCGTGTCCACGGACATCATCGAGGCGGCGGCGCGGGCCTACGTGCGGGCGCTGTCCACGGCCGAGCGCCGGGCGCGGCTGGAGGAGCGCTCGGCGTCCGAGCCCGAGCCCGAGCTCCAGCCCACCCCTTAGCTAGACAGCTCCGCGGGGCATCCAGCCCCGCGACTGTGATCGCGGACTTCCTCCGGTCGCCCGTAACAGGAACCAGTCGGTGGCCTCCTCGAGCGCAGCCGCGGCCGGCCGGGGCGCGTAGCCCAGCTCCCGGCGCGCCTTCTCCGA
>VAXS01000185.1 GCA_005883255.1 Actinomycetota bacterium
ACTGTCAAGCCGGCCGCAAGCACCAGGCTGATGAGCAGCTTCGTCCTCTTCATCCGTGCCGCTGTCTCTCCCTCCCACCGACGACGCACCCCAGGCGACCCCGCGGGACCCTACCATCGCCCCGAGATTGCCTGCTCGGCACGCTACTGAGCCAAAACGCCGTTTGCAACGGGGAACCGTCCCGGCCAGACGGCGTCCGGCGGGTTGCATACCCCCTTCGGCCGGCCTCGTATCCAAGTGCATCAGCCATCAGGTTCGAGTAGAGAGTTAGCCCCGGGCCACGGGCGCCGGCGGGCGCAAGGCGGTGCGCTACAGTCCCCCGCCGATGGCCGAGACCGCCGACGAGGGCCTTAGCAGCCGCCTCACCCGCCAGGCCGAGGACGCCCTCGGCAAGCTTGCCCAGGACCTCCTCGAGAACCCGCTGATCAACGGCGCCATCACACGGGCCTTCGACGCGCGCGAGAAGGCCGCACAGGCCCAGGAGGTGGCGATGGGCGCGCTCAACCTGCCCTCCGCCGCCGACCTGGAGCGGCTCACCCGGCGCGTGCGTTCCGTGTCCCAGCGCCTGGAGGGCCTGGAGGACGGCCTCGACCGCCTGGAGGACTCGGTGCACCGCCTGGGCCGCGAGGAGGGCATCGCCGAGCGCCTGGAGGGCATCGAGGAGCAGCTGGAGGCGCTGACCCGCGAGCTGGCCGGCGTGCGCGAGGCGCTCCCGGGCGCCGCCACGCCCGTTCCCTCCAGCCAGGAGCGCCTCGAGGTGGGCGAGTCGCAATAGACTCGCGGCGTGAGCTCGCCCTTCGCGTCGACTGGGGAGTTCCGCGAGGTCATCGACAAGACCTTCGCGATGATGAGTGAGGACTCGGAGATGGGCCCCAAGCTCCGCGACGCCGACACCCCGCAGCGCTTCGAGTTCGAGGACCTCGACCTGGTGGTCAACATCCGCGCCGGGACCGACGCGGAGGCCGCCAACCTCCACTGGGAGTGGACGGACGACGTCGACTGGCGGCCCAAGGTCCAGATGAAGATGTCCTCGGAGGTGGCCAACAAGTACTTCCAGGGCAAGGAGAACATCGCGATCGCGATCGCCCGGCGGCGCATCAAGGCCGGCGGCGACGTCAAGGCGGCGCTCCAGCTCATTCCCATCACCAAGCCGGTGTACGCGCGCTACCGCGACATGGTCGAGCGCGAGTACCCGCACCTGGCCCTCTAGCACGAACGTATTTCCCGAACCCGCCGTTGACAGGGGCGGGGGTACCCGGTAGACGTGTCGGTCACTGGTGTTGGCAGCAGGCCGGTAAGTGAGTCGCCCGTGAGCGACTCGCGAGGCGCCGCCGGTTAGAAGACGAGCGCCGTCGGCCGACGCAGCGGGCCGCGAGCCCGCAGGCGGCGGGGCCTCCCCGAGGCGGTCCCGCCGCCGTTTTCTACGATCGGAGCTCCAGTGTTGTCTCTGCGCGAAGCCGCCGAGCGCGCCGGCGTGTCGCCGGGGACGCTGCGACGGTGGGCCCGCGAGGGCCTGATCCCCGAGTACGACGGCGACGGCGGGTGGACGCCCGCCGCGGCCGCCCACGCGCGGATCGTGGCCCGGCTGCGAGAGCGCGGGCACTCGCTCCAGGAGATCCGCCGGGCCAGCGACGCCGGCCGGCTGGCCTTCGGCTACATCGAGGACCTCTTCCCGGCGGAGGAGCCGACCTACACGCTGGAGGAGGCCGCGGCCGACACCGGGCTGGAGCCGGCGCTGATCCAGCGCATCTACGTCACGGTCGGCTTCAACGCCGCTTCGCTGGAGCGGCTGAACGAGGACGACCTGCAGTTCCTGCGCTACATCGCCGCGGTGCTGGCGGCCGGCTTCCCGTTCGTGGCCTTCCTCCAGCTGCTGCGGGTCTACGGCCAGGCGGTGGCGCAGCTGGCCGACGCCGAGGTGCGCCTGTTCCACCTGTACGTCCACGAGCCGCTCATGCGCGACGGCGTGCCCGGGATGGAGATGGCCGAGGAGATGGAGTCGCTGGCCCGGGAGCTGCTGCCGCTGGCCTCGCCGATCATGGACCACGTCCACCAGCGCTTCCTGGCCCACTTCGTCGAGCAGGACGTGATCGGCCACATGGAGGCAGACCTCGAGGACGACCAGCTGGACCTGGGCCGCCTGCGGGTGGCGATCGCCTTCGCCGACCTGGCCGGCTACACCCGGCTGACCGAGGAGGAGGGCGAGGAGACGGCGCTGGACGCGGTCGAGCGCTTCATCGAGTCGGTCGAGCACAGCCTCCCCGACGACGCGCGCGTGATCAAGACGATCGGCGACGAGGTGATGGTGGTGGGCTCGGACCCGGACGCGCTGACCGACTGGGCCGTGGGGTTCCAGGAGCTGTACAGCGAGCGGCCGCTTCCGCGGATCGGCATGCACTACGGCGAGGCGCTGTACCGCGACGGCGACTACTACGGGCAGGCGGTCAACCAGGCCTCCCGCGTGGCGGCGCGGGCGGCGGGCGGCGAGGTGCTGGTGACGCGCCCGGTGGTGGAGGCGGCGGGCGGCCATCTGGTGTTCGAGCCGATCGGCTCGGTGCGACTGAAGGGCTTCGCCACGCCGACCGAGCTGTTCCTCGCCCGCCCGGCCGAGGACTGAGCGGACCCGCTCTACACTCGGGACGTGGAACCGGACGCGCTGCTCGAGGCCGTCCGCGCCGGCGGTCTGTTGCCGGCGGGCGAGCCCGTCGTCGTCCTTCTCTCCGGAGGCCGGGACTCGGTCTGCCTGCTCGACGTGGCCACGCGGCTGGTCGGGGCGCCCGCCATCCTGACGCTGCACGTCAACTACGGGCTGCGGCCGGAGGCCGACGAGGACGAGGCCCACTGCCGGGCGCTGGCCGGCCAGCTGGGCGTGGAGCTGGAGGTCGAGCGGCCGCAGCGCCCCAAGGGCGCCGGCAACCTCCAGGCCTGGGCGCGCGACGTCCGCTACGGCGCGGCCGCCCGGCTGGCCCTGCGGCGCGGGGCCCGGGTGGCCGCGGGCCACACCGCCACCGACCAGGCCGAGACCGTCCTGTACCGGCTGGCGGCCTCGCCTGGTCGGCGGGCGCTGCTGGGGATGCCGGCCCGCGACGGGCGCCTGGTGCGTCCGTTGCTCGACTTCACCCGCGAGGACACCGCGGACTACTGCCGCGCCCGCGGGCTGGGCTGGCGCGACGACCCCACCAACCAGGACCCGGACAGTTACGCGCGCGCGCGCGTTCGCTACAGGCTGGTGCCGGCGCTGCGCGCGATCCACCCGGCGGCCGAGGCGAACGTGCTGCGCACCGCCCGGCAGCTGCGCGAGGAGGCCGAGGTCCTGGACGAGCTGGTGCGCGAGGTGCTCGGCGGCGCCGACCGGATCGAGGTCGCCCGGCTGGCCGCGCTGCCGCCGGCGCTGCGCCGGCTGGTCGCGCGCCGGCTGGCGGAGGACGCCGCGGCCCGGGCCGAGCGCGGCGGCGGCGGTCGGCAGGGCCCCCCGGATCCCGGCGGCCTGCGCGACCTTCAGGCTCCGCTCGTGCCCGCAGCGGGCGCGCGCCTCGACGAGCTGCTCGCGCTCGGCCCCGAGGGCGGGGCCGTCGACCTGGGCGACGGCGTGCGGGCGGTCGTGGAGCAGGGCGTGCTGCGGTTCGCCGCCGGCGCGCCGCCGCTCGCGCCGGGAGCCGTGGCGCTCCCGGTGCCGGGGCGCGTGGCCTTCGGCGAGTGGGAGGTCCGCTGCGATCCGGCCGCGCCCCAGCCGGCGGCCGGAGTGCTGGACGCCCGCACGCTGGGCGCGGGCGCGACGGTGCGCGCCTGGCGTCCCGGCGACCGGATGTCGCCCCTGGGCCTGGGCGGCAGCCGAACCCTGCAGGACCTGTTCACGGACCGCAAGGTCCCGCGCGAGGGCCGGCGGACGCTGCCCCTGGTCGAGGTCGGCGGGGAGATCGCCTGGGTGCCCGGCGTGGCCACCGGCGAGCGCTTCCGGATCACCTCCGCCACCCGCTCGGCGGTGCGCCTGACCGCCACCCGCGCCGCCTGAGCCGGCCCCCACTTCGCCGCAATCCACCCCTTCACGCGGGGCCCAAGGCACGCTAGGTTCTCTACGTCATGACGCACATCCCGCTGTGGCTGCGGGCGGTCTTCGCAGGGTTGCTGGTGATGACGATGGCACTCGCGTTCTGGGGGCGCCCGCCCCGCCGGCGGCCCCGGCCCCGGACGTGGCGCCGCCTGGCCGGCGCCGGCGCGATGTTCTACGGCGCGGGCTGCGCCGCGCTGCTGGCCGACGCGGCGCTGGTGAGCGCCGCGCTGGTGGGCGTCGGCGTGGAGACGCTGTCGGTGGTGGCCTGGCTGGGCCGCGGACTGGGCGGCGAGGACGACGACGGCGGGGGTGGCGGCAGCTCGGACGACCCGGACTCCGGCGACCAGGACGGCGACGGAGACGGTCCTCCCGACTCGTGGCGCCCGTCCGACGAGCTGGCCTTCTGGGACTACGTCTCCCACGGCGACCGGCCCCGCGAGCCGGTGGCCGGCTAGCCTGCGCGAAGTGCGCGACCCGAACATCGGCGAGATCCTCGTCCAGGCCGACGAGCTCGCGCACCGCGTGCGGGAGCTGGGCGCCGAGATCTCGCGCGACTACGGCGGGCGCAACCCGCTGCTGATCGGCGTGCTCAAGGGCGCGGTGTTCTTCCTCTCCGACCTGATGCGGGAGATCGAGATCCCCTGCGAGGTGGACTTCATGGCCGTCGCCTCCTACGGGTCGGCCACCGACGCCTCGGGCGTGGTGCGGATCCTCAAGGACCTGGACAGGCCGGTGGCCGAACGCCACGTGCTGATCGTCGAGGACATCGTCGACTCGGGCCTCACGCTCCAGTACCTGCTGCGCAACCTGGGCGCGCGCGACCCGGCGTCGCTGGAGGTGTGCGCCCTGCTGACCAAGCCGGCGCGGCGCAAGGTGGACCTACCGACGCGCTACGTGGGATTCGAGATACCCGACCGGTTCGCGATCGGCTACGGGCTCGACCTGGGCGAGCGCTACCGCAACCTGCCCTACGTCGCCGCTCTCACCGAGCGCGACGAGCTGTCCGCCGGGCCCGCGCATACCGCCTCGCGCGCGGGTTAATGCCTGCCGGAGGGCGGAAACCCTCGTGCTAGGCTTGATCGTCCCCATCGCCGCGCCGGGTGGCTGGGAGCGCGCCCGGCTTTTGCTATGAGCAGGTTCTTCAAGAGCGCCGCATTCCCCATCCTCATCGTGGTGGTCCTGGCGTTCTTCGCGCAGAAGCTCATCAGCCCGGGCGCGTCGACGAAGAAGCCCAACTTCTCCCAGTTCATCCACCAGATCGACGGGGGCCAGGTCAAGAACGCCACGCTCAAGACCAAGGACAACACGGTCTCGGTCACCGAGGTGGACGGCACGAAGTATGAGGTCGGCTACCCCAACGACTACGGCGCCCAGCTCGTCAACCGGCTGCAGGCCAAGGACGTCAAGTTCAACGTCGAGGGCCGCAAGAGCAACGGCTGGCTCTCGCTGCTGACGTACGTGCTCCCGTTCCTGATCTTCATCGGGTTCTGGATATTCCTCATGAACCAGGTGCAAGGCGGCGGCTCCAAGGTGATGTCGTTCGGCAAGTCGCGCGCCAAGCGCCTGTCGGTGGACTCGCCCAAGATCACGTTCCGCGACGTCGCCGGCGTGGACGAGGCGGTGGAGGAGCTCCACGAGATCAAGGAGTTCCTGGAGAACCCGAAGAAGTTCCAGGCCCTCGGGGCCCGGATCCCCAAGGGCGTGCTGCTCTACGGCCCGCCCGGGACCGGCAAGACGCTGCTGGCCCGCGCGGTGGCCGGCGAGGCGGGCGTGCCCTTCTTCTCGATCTCCGGCTCGGACTTCGTGGAGATGTTCGTGGGCGTGGGCGCCTCGCGCGTGCGCGACCTGTTCGAGCAGGCCAAGCAGAACAGCCCCTGCATCATCTTCATGGACGAGATCGACGCCGTCGGGCGCCACCGCGGCGCCGGCCTGGGCGGGGGCCACGACGAGCGCGAGCAGACGCTCAACCAGCTCCTGGTCGAGATGGACGGCTTCGAGATGAAGGACAACATCATTCTCATCGCCGCCACCAACCGGCCGGACATCCTCGACCCCGCGCTGCTGCGCCCCGGCCGCTTCGACCGCCAGATCGTGGTGGACCGCCCCGACCGCAAGGGGCGGGCGAAGATCCTCGAGGTCCACACCCGCGGCAAGCCGCTGAACCGCGAGATCGACATCGACGCGCTGGCCGGCCAGACCCCGGGCTTCACCGGCGCGGACCTGGCCAACCTGGTCAACGAGGCCGCGCTCCTGTCGGCCCGCTCGGCCAAGCGCGAGATCACCCAGGTGGAGCTGGAAGAGGGGATCATGCGGGTGATCGCCGGCCCGGAGAAGAAGACCCGGGTCATGAGCAAGAAGGAGCGGCTGATCACCGCCTACCACGAGATGGGGCACGCGATCGTCGGGCACTTCCTGGAGCACGCCGACCCCGTCCACAAGATCTCGATCATCAGCCGCGGTCAGGCGCTGGGCTACACGATCTCGCTCCCCTCGGAGGACAAGTTCCTCACCACCCGGGCCGAGCTCGACCACCAGATGGCGATGACGCTGGGCGGCCGGGCGGCCGAGGAGATCATCTTCGGCGAGATCACCACGGGCGCCTCGAACGACCTGGAGAAGGTGACGCAGACCGCCAAGCAGATGGTCATGCGCTTCGGGATGAGCGAGAAGCTCGGTCCCCGGGTGTTCGGCCACGACCACGGCCAGCCGTTCCTGGGCCGCGAGTTCTCCTCGGAGCCCGACTACTCGGACGAGATCGCGCGCGAGATCGACGACGAGATCCGCCGGATCGTGGAGTCCGCCCACCAGCAGGCGAAGGACATCCTCACCGAGCACAAGGGCTCGCTGGAGAAGATCAGCGAGGTCCTGGTCAAGCGCGAGACGATCGAGCGCGAGGAGTTCGAGGCGCTGCTGGCCGGCAAGTCCGCGGAGGACGTGTTCGGGCCCGAGGAGCCCTCCGGCCCCGAGATGCCGCTCCCGCCGGCGCCGGCCGACCGGCCCGAGCGCGACGCGCCGCGCCCGCTGCCCCGCCCCGGCCTGGCCGGCGGCACGGCCGAGGCGCGGTCGCTCGATCTCCCCGAGAAGCCCGAGCTCGCCTAGCTACTCGAAGCTGACGGTCAGCTCGCCGAGCGGGCCGAGGCTGACGGCGATCCGGTCGCCCGACGAGACCGGGACGGCCGGGGTGATGGCGCCGGCGATGATGCACTCGCCGGCCTGGAGCTCGCCGCCGTGATCGGCCAGGAAGTCCGCCGCGTAGCGGACGACGTCGGCCGGGTCGCCCGTGGCCGCGGCGGCGCTGGCGCTCGCCTCCTCCGTCTCCCCGCGCACGATCGTGGCCTCGATGCCCTCGACGTCGGCGCGGGAGGAGTCGGCGGGGCCGAGGACGAAGGCGCGATGGAACACGTCGCCGGCCAGGATCGAATACAGGTCCTCGAAGGGCGGCGCGGCGTCCACCACCTCGATCGCCGGTCCCAGGCCCGCGATCGCCGCGCGGGCGGCGTCGCGACCCGCGCCCGGGGGCACGGCCGCGCCCAGGTGGATCGCGACCTCGGCCTCCACCGCGGGATGCTCCGTCCCGGCCAGCCGATGGGTGGCGCCGTTCGCCAGCTGGGTGGCGCTGGTCAGATAGCCCACGACCGGTCCGTCCAGTCCCAGCTGCCGCTGCACCGCGTCCAGCGTGAGCCCCATCTTCCAGCCCACCGGTTGGGCCCCGGCCACCAGGTCGGCGGCCCGCCGCCCGAGCTGGTCGCTCATGCCCGCCGCGAGCGGAGTGTCGTTCATGGCCGCATCATCGCGGCTGCAGGCTCTCGAGGAAGCGATCGACCGACTCGCCGATCTCGCGGCGCGTTCGTCCGTCGTCGGAGGCGCGGGCGACGACCATCGCCGCCTCGTCGATCGCGCCCAGCACCAGGTGGGCCAGCGGGCGCACGGGCTGGGGCTCGATCGCGCCTGCGTTCATGGCCTCCTGCAGCACCCCCTCGACCAGCCCGAAGCCGTAGCGCAGCCCGATCTCCCGCCACTCCTCCCAGCCCAGGACCGACGGCGCGTCCAGCAGCGCGATGCGCGACACCGCGGGGTCCTGGCAGGCGTCCAGGAACGCGCGGGCGCCCGCGTGCAGCGCCGCCAGCGGGTCCCCGCTGGACATCGCGTCGGCGGCGATGCGCTCCACCAGCTCGCGTTCGAGGTCCTCGTAGACGGCGCGGAACAGGTCCTCCTTGCCGGAGAAGTGGTGGTACAGGGCGCCCCGGGTCACGCCCGCGCGGTGGACGATCTCCTCGGTCCCCACGCCGGCGAACCCGCGCTCGGCGAACAGCTCGCGAGCCGCGGCCAGGAGTGCCGCGCGCGTGGCCTCGGCCTGCTCGGCCCTCCGGGTGCGGGGTGGACTAGTCTCACTTGACATACGTACAGCCTGTATGTTAGATACATGCAGTCTGTATCTCAACCGGCGGGCAGGGACGGATCGTGCCAGACAGAGCGGAGGCCGTGACCGAATCGGATCTGAAGGGCGCCGAGGCGATGCGGGAGTTCGTCCCGGCTTCGCCGCTGGTCCGGCACCTGGGCATCGAGCTCGTCGACCTCGAGCTCGACCGCGCCCGACTGCGGCTTGCGTTCTCCCAGGCGATCGCCACCATGGGCGACGTCGTCCACGGCGGGGCGATCTCCGCGCTGGTGGACACCGCCGCCATGGCCGCTGCCTGGGCCACCGACGACATACCCGCCGAGCTGCGGGGAACCACGGTCGGCCTCACCGTCGACTTCCTGGCCGCGGCCCGGGGGAGCGACCTCGACGCCACCGCCCGCGTGGTTCGCCGGGGCGGCAGCCTGTGCTTCTGCGACGTCGAGGTCGCCGGCTCCGACGGTCGCCTGGTCGCGAAGGCCCTCGTCACCTACAAGCTCGGATAGGAGGACCGAATGTCCGACGTCGCCACCGCACCGCCGCCCCTCAATCCGCGGGCCTGGCCGGCCCTGGCCCGCTTCCAGCTGCGACAGCTGCGCAACCGAAGGAGGTTCCGATGACGATCACGTTCGAGCAGTCCCCGGTGCAGGACGCCCGTGTGCCCCAGGGCACGATCCGCTACCGCGAGATGGGCACGGGCGAGCCGATCCTGCTGGTCCACGGGTTCATGGTCAACTCGCTGCTGTGGCGCAAGGTGGTACCGCGCCTGGCCGGCGACTTCCGGGTCATCGCCCCCGACTGGCCCATGGGCTCGCACGAGGTGCCGCTGGGCGCCGACCTGACGCCGCCGGGCTTCGCCCGCCTGGTCGCCGACTTCATGGCCGCGCTCGACCTGCGCGACGTCACGCTGGTGGGCAACGACACCGGCGGCGGCATGTGCCAGATCGTCGTGGTCAACCACCCCGAGCGGCTGGGACGGCTGGTGCTCACCCCCAGCGACGCGTTCGA
>VAXS01000158.1 GCA_005883255.1 Actinomycetota bacterium
GGGGACGATCGTCCCGTGGGCGATCCGGTCCAGGATCCGCCCGGACACGGTGGGGTGCGCCTCGAAGATCCGGTGGTCGGGCGTGGGGAGGCCGTACTCCTCGGGACGCCCCACCTGGGCCTCGATCGTGCGCTCCATGACCTTCTGGCGCACCCGCAGAGGTACGCCCGGGCGCGCCAGCAGGGTGCTCAGCGCCCCGTGGCGCCAGGGCTGGTCGATCGGCTTGCCCGCGATGTACTTGGGGATGACATAGGCGCCCCGGCGCGCGGCCAAGTAAGTGGTCCGGGCCACGTATGAGGAGTCGACCGCCAGGTCCATGGCACTGTTGCCCATCCCCAGGATCACCACCCGGCGGTCGCGGAATTCCTCCGAGTCCTTGTACTCGTGCGCGTGCATCTGGCGGCCGTCGAAGCGGCCGGGGAAGGGCGGCTCCGGCCACCGCGGGTCCCAGTGGTGGCCGTTGGCGACCAGCAGCGCGTCGTAGCGGCGCGACTCGCCCGAGTCGAGCTCCACCTCCCACACCCCGTCCTCGCGCCGGTCGGCGTGGCCCACGCCGGTCTCGAACGCGATCCGGTCGCGGAAGCCGAAGTGCTCGACGTAGGCGTCGAAGTAGGAGGCGATGTGGTCGTGGCGCGGGAAGTCGGGGAACGACTTCGGCATGGGGAAGTCGGAGTACTCCATGCGCTCGCGCGAAGTGTTGATGTGCAGCGTGCGATAGGCCGACGACATCCCGTTGCGGTTGCCGAAGACCCAGTTCCCGCCCACCCGGTCGGACTTCTCGAAGCAGTCGAACGGGATCCCTCGCTCGTGCAGCGCCTTGGCTCCAGCGATGCCCGAGGAGCCCGCCCCGATCACGCAGGCGCGCGGCAGCGACGACATGCCTATCACCCTACGTCAAAGATGACGCAGGCGTCAAGTTTGTGGTGGTCTAGGCTTCGCGCCGATGTTCGCCTCGCGCGCCTTCGCCGTCACCATCGGTCTGATCATCACCTTCGGGGGCCTGGGGCTGGTCGTCAACGGGATCGTCGTTTACATCGTCGCCCAGGCCCTGGGCGAGCGCGCGGAGAACCGCCGCGCGACCTCGGGCGAGGAGACGAGCGAGCCGCTCTAGCGGCCGGCGCCCGGGCCGCGCGCACTTGCGTCCCTCGGCGATCGCCGTCACCACCAGCGACTGGCCCACGCGCGCGTCGCCGCACGCGAACACGCCCGGCCGCGAGGTGGCGTAGACCGGCGCCCGGACGTTCCCCCGCGCGTCGAGGTCGAGCCCCAGGTCGCGCACCGGCCCGTCGTGGTCGGGGTGCGAGAAGCCGATGGCGATCAGCACCAGCTGCGCCGGCAGCGCGAACTCGCTGCCCGGGACCGCCCGCAGGTCGCGCGACGACGTGCCCTCCACCCGCCGGCCGTGCGCCCGGGCCACGCGGCCGTCCCCGTCGCCCTCCAGGGCGGTCACCTCGGAGTTCCAGGTGCGCTCGCCGCCCTCGTCCAGCGCGTAGGTGGTCAGCGTGCGCTTGGGGGGGAGCGGCCACGGAGTGTTCTCGGGGCGTCCCGACGACGGCA
This sequence comes from Actinomycetota bacterium, assembly GCA_005883255.1. Taxonomy (GTDB): domain Bacteria; phylum Actinomycetota; class Thermoleophilia; order Solirubrobacterales; family Solirubrobacteraceae; genus AC-38. The sequence goes on from VAXS01000158.1 coordinate 1,558, forward strand.
GCTCGGGATAGACGTCGAGCATCTTCACGTCGGCCGCGCCCTCGCGCAGCGAGTTGGAGATGCAGTCCATCCCGGTGTCGCCGCCGCCCACGACCACCACGTGCTTCCCGGCGGCGGTGATCTCGCGCTCGGCCGCCCGCCAGGGCCGGCCCTCCTCCCGGGCCACCGCGCGGTTGCGCTGGTACAGGTAGTCCATCGCGAAGTGCACGCCCTCGAGGTCGCGGCCGGGGACTTCGAGCTCGCGGTGCACCCGCGACCCAATCGCCAGCACCACCGCGTCGAAGCGCTCGCGCAGCTCGGCGGCGCTCACGTCGCGGCCCACGTCCACGTCGCACAGGAACGTCACGCCCTCGTCCTCGAGCAGCCGGGCGCGGCGGTCGATGATCCACTTCTCGAGCTTCGCGTCGGGCACGCCGAAGCGCATCAGGCCGCCCACTCCCTCGTCGCGCTCGAACACGGTCACGCTGTGGCCCATCCGGTTGAGCTCGTCGGCCACCGCCATGCCCGCCGGCCCCGAGCCCACCACCGCCACGCTGCGGCCGGTCCGGGTGGCGGGGGGCTCCGGCACGATCCACCCGTTGGCCCAGCCGCGCTCGGCGATCCCCAGCTCGATCTGCTCGATCGTCACCGGGTCGTCGTTGATGTCCAGCACGCAGGCCGACTCGCACGGCGCCGGGCAGATCAGCCCGGTGAACTCGGGGAAGTTGTTGGTGGAGTGCGCGACCTCCACCGCGCGCCGCCAGTCGCCGCGGTAGACGAGGTCGTTCCAGTCGGGGATCGGGTTGCCCAGCGGGCAGCCCTCGTGGCAGAAGGGGACGCCGCAGTCCATGCAGCGGCCGCCCTGGCGCGCCAGCTCCTCCTCGGACTGGGTGTGGAAGTACTGCTTGTAGTCGCGCACGCGCTCGCGCGGGTCGCGCTTGTCGAAGCCGACCCGGTGGATCCGCAGGAATCCCCCGATCTCGCCCACGATTACTCCCGCAGCGCGGGCTCGCCCTCGCCGGCGATCCCGGCGGCCTCCTGCGCCAGCTCGGCGAGCGCCCGCTTGTAGTCGTGGGGCATGACCTTCACGAACCTGGGCAGGTACTCGCTCCAGCGCGAGAGGATCCGCTCGGCCACCGGCGACCCGGTCCGCTGGGCGTGCTCGGCGATCAGCCCGCGCAGCTCGCGCTCGTCGTCGGCCGAGATCTCGTCGAAGCCCACCAGCTCCAGGTTGCATCGGCCCTCGAACCCTTCGTCCTCGTCCAGCACGTAGGCGATGCCGCCGCTCATGCCAGCCGCGAAGTTGCGCCCGGTTCGGCCCAGAACGATCACCCGGCCGCCGGTCATGTACTCGCAGCCGTGGTCGCCGCAGCCCTCGACCACGGCCCAGGCGTCGGAGTTGCGCACGGCGAAGCGCTCGCCGGCCAGCCCCCGGAAGAAGGCGCGCCCGCCGGTGGCGCCGTAGAGCACGGTGTTGCCCACGATGACGTTCTCCTCGGCGAGGTAGGGGTGCCCGTCGGGCGGCAGGACCGTGAGCACCCCGCCGGACAGGCCCTTGCCGGTGTAGTCGTTGGCCTCGCCCCGCAGGGTGAACGTCACCCCCGAGGCCAGCCAGGCCCCGAAGCTCTGGCCGGCCGAGCCGTGGAACTCGACCTCGATCGTGCCCTCGGGCAGGCCGGCAGAGCCGTGGCGCCGCGCGATCTCGTGGGAGAGGATCCCGCCCACCGCGCGGTGGACGTTGTGCACCTCGCGCTGCAGGCCCACCTTCTCGCCGCGCTCCAGCGCGGGGCGGGCGGCCGCGATCAGGTCCCAGTCCAGCGCGTCGTCGAGCACACGCGGCGGCGGCTCGGTGCGGCGCCGCGGCGCGCCAGGCTCCACCTCGGGCATCGTCAGGACGTTGGTGAGGTCGACCCCGCCCGCCTTCCAGTGCTCGATCGCCGCCTCGGCCTCGAGCAGGTCGGCGCGCCCGATCAGCTCCTCCATCGTCCGCACGCCCAGGCCGGCCATCAGCCGCCGGGTGTGCTCGGCCACCAGCATCAGGTAGTTGACGACGTGCTCGGGAGTGCCGGCGAACCGGCGGCGCAGCTCCGGGTCCTGCGAGGCGATCCCCACCGGGCAGGTGTTGAGGTGGCAGACCCGCATCATGATGCAGCCGGTGGCGATCAGCGGGGCGGTGGAGAAGCCGAACTCGTCGGCGCCCAGCAGCGCGGCCACCACCACGTCGCGCCCGGTGCGCATCTGCCCGTCGACCTCGACGATGATCCGCGAGCGCAGGTCGTTGGCCAGGAGCGTCTGCTGGGTCTCGGCCAGCCCGATCTCCCAGGGGACGCCCGCCGACTGGATCGACGACTGCGGCGAGGCGCCGGTGCCGCCGTCGTGGCCGGCGATCGTCACGTGGTCGGCGTTGGCCTTGGCCACGCCCGCCGCCACCGTCCCCACGCCCACCTCGGCCACCAGCTTCACCGACACGCGGGCGCGCGGGTTGCCGCAGCGCAGGTCGTAGATCAGCTGCTTGAGGTCCTCGATCGAATAGATGTCGTGGTGGGGCGGGGGCGAGATCAGCCCCACGCCCGGCGTCGAGTGCCGCAGCCGGGCGATGTAGCGGTCGACCTTGTGGCCCGGCAGCTGGCCGCCCTCGCCGGGCTTGGCGCCCTGGGCGATCTTGATCTGCAGCTGGTCGGCGTTCGCCAGGTAGTTGATCGTGACGCCGAAGCGCCCGCTGGCCACCTGCTTGATGGCGCTGCGGCGCTCGTCGCCGTAGCGGGCCTCGTCCTCGCCGCCCTCGCCGGTGTTGGAGCGGCCGCCCAGCCGGTTCATGGCCACGGCCAGCGTCTCGTGCGCCTCGGGCGACAGCGCGCCCAGGCTCATGCCCCCGGTGGAGAAGCGCTTGACGATCTCGGTGGCCGGCTGCACCTCGTCCAGCGGCACCGGCCTCACGTCCTCGCGCAGGCGCAGCAGCCCGCGCAGCATGCCCGCGCGGGCGTTCTCCTCGTCCACCAGGTGGGCGAAGCGGTCGTAGGTCTGCTGGGAGACGTCGCCGTCGCCGTTGCCATTGGGGCGGACCGAGTGCTGGAGCAGCGCGATCGTCTCCGGGTCCCACATCCGGCGCTCGCCGTCGCGGCGCCACTGGTACAGGCCGCCGACGGGCAGGAGGTCGGAGTCGGGCCGCGGGTAGCCGCGCGCGTGGCGCTCCAGCGCCTCGCGGGCCAGCACGTCCAGGCCGACGCCTCCGATGCGCGAGGCCGTGCCGGTGAAGTGGCGGGCCACCAGCTCGGGCTCCAGGCCCACCGCCTCGAAGATCTGCGCGCCACAGTAGGACTGGACGGTGGAGATCCCCATCTTGGACAGGACCTTCAGCAGTCCCTTGCCGATCGCCTTGACGACGTTGTCCTCGGCCTCCGCCTGCGAGAGCTCGCCCAGCATCCCCGCCTGGCGCAGGTCGGTCAGCGACTCCAGCATCAGGTAGGGGTTGATCGCGGCGGCCCCGTAGCCGATCAGCGTGGCCATGTGGTGGGTCTCGCGGGGCTCGCCCGACTCGATCACCAGGCCGCAGCGCAGGCGCGTGCCCTCGCGGACCAGGTGGTGGTGGACGGCGGCCACCGCCAGCAGCGACGGGATCGCCACCCGCTCGGCGCCCACCTCGCGGTCGGACAGGATCAGCACGTTGATCCCCTCGGCCACCATGTCGTGCGCTTCCTGGCAGATGCGCGCGGAGGATCGGCTGGCGCATCACCAGCTGGTGCGCGTGCTCCGGCGTCTCGTCCAGCAGGTTGCCGGAGGGCCCGACGCCGCTGGCCAGGCTCATGACGATCGACTCGCGGATGGGGTCGATCGCCGGGTTCGTCACCTGGGCGAACAGCTGCTTGAAGTAGGCGAACAGCGACGGCTGGCGATCGGACAGGACGGCCAGCGCCAGGTCGTTGCCCATGGAGCCCACCGGCTCCTGGCCGGTGTTCGCCATGGGCGTCATGAGCACCCGGAGGTCCTCCTGCGAGTAGCCGAAGGCCAGCTGGCGATCGCGGCGGGGCTCGACGCGCGGCGAGCGGGGCTCCGCCTCCGGGAGGTCGTCGAAGCGCACGCTGCAGCGCTCGAACCACTCGCGGTAGGGACGGCGGGTGGCCATCCGCTGCTTGATCTCGGCGTCCTCCACCACCCGTCCCTCATCGAGGTCGACCAGGAACAGCCGGCCCGGCTGCAGCCGGCCCTTGCGGACGATGCCCTCCTCCTGGATCGGCAGCACGCCGGCCTCCGAGGCGAGCACCACGTAGCCGGACGCGGTCTCCACCCAGCGGCCGGGGCGCAGGCCGTTGCGGTCCAGCGTCGCGCCCGCCCAGCGGCCGTCGCAGAACGCCACCGCGGCCGGCCCGTCCCACGGCTCCATGAGGCACGAGTGATAGTCGTAGAAGCCGCGCAGCTCCGGGGTGACGTCCTCGCGCCCGGCGTGCGCCTCGGGGATCATCGTCATCACCGCGTGGGGCAGCGAGCGGCCGCTCAGCACCAGCAGCTCGAGCACGTTGTCGAGCGTGGCCGAGTCCGACCCGCCGGGACGCACCACCGGCAGCACCTTGCGCAGGTCGTCGCCGAACAGCTCGGAGCGCAGCTGCGACTCGCGGGCGCGCATCCAGTTGACGTTGCCCATCAGCGTGTTGATCTCGCCGTTGTGGGCGATCATCCGGTAGGGGTGCGCCAGCTCCCAACTGGGGAACGTGTTGGTGGAGAAGCGCGCGTGCACCAGCGCCGACCGGCTGACCACGCGCTCGTCGCGCAGGTCGGGATAGAACTCGGGCAGCTGCAGCGAGGTGAGCATGCCCTTGTAGACGATCGTGCGGGCCGAGAACGAGGGCATCACCAGGTCGGGGCCGCCCGCCATCTCGGCCACGCGCCGGATCACGTAGACCTTGCGCTCGAAGCCGTCGCGGTCGCCGGCCAGCTCGGGCGAGGCGCCCACGAACAGCTGGCGGAACACCGGCATGGCCAGCCGGGCGGTGCGGCCGCAGTGCTCGGGCGCCACCGGCACGTCGCGCCAGCCCAGGACGCGCTGGCCCTCGCCCTCGACCGTCTCGTTCAGCAGCGCCTCGAGCTCGGCCCGCCGCGCGTCGTCGGTGGGGAGGAAGCACACCGCCACGGCGTACTGTCCGGCGGGCGGAAGCGTGAAGTCGACCGCCTCGCGCAGCAGCGCGTCGGGGATGTCGAGCAGGATCCCGGCCCCGTCGCCGGTGTCGGCGTCGGCGCCGGTCGCGCCCCGGTGGTAGAGGTGCTCGACGGCCAGGATCGCCCGCTCCACCACCTCGTGCGTGGGGCCGTTGTGCAGCCGCGCGACGAGGCCGATGCCACAGGCATCGTGCTCGTGTGCGGGGTCGTAGAGACCAGGGGCCACTGGGGGCGACATGGGTGACATGGGGCGCTCCTGAGGCGGCGTCAGAGCACGCGTAGGCGAGCGCCGAATCGTACCAGCGCATAACGCGGGTAAACCTGTCGCGGCGGCCTAGCGGACGACCTCTGCGTACATGCGAGTCACCCGCTCCGCCAGCGCCGGCCACGACCACCGCTCGAGCGCGGTGGCGCGCGCCGCGCCGCCGCGGCGACGCCGCTCGCCCGGGTCGTTCACCGCGGCGACCATGGCGCGCGCCAGCGCCGCCTCGTCGTCGGGCGGGACGAGCCAACCGGTGCGGCCGTCGTCCACGATCAGGCTGGGACCGTGCGCGTCCACGGCGATCGCCGGGAGGCCGCAGGCCATGCCCTCCACCAGCACCAGCCCGAACTTCTCGCGCACCGACGGCAGCACCACCACGTCGGAGGCGTTGAAGAAGGCCGGCAGCGCGTCGTGCTCGTGCCAGCCGGCCAGGAACACGTCGCCCGCGTCCGCGGCCGCGACCGCCTCCAGCGGGTGCTCGCCCTCCCACTCGCCGGGGAACCCGCCCAGGAGCACCAGGCCGGCGGGCGCGCGGTAGTCGCCTCGCGCGCGCGTGTGCGCGCGCACGAGGAGCCCGAGGCGCTTGACCGCGGTGTAGCGCCCCACGTACAGGAGCACGGTCCCCTCGGCGAGCACGTCGAGGTCGCCCTCGTCGTAGCGGACGCCGCCCGGCTCGCCGCCGGGGCTCCAGCCCTGCGGCTCCTCCACCAGGTGGCGGCTCCAGAGGGCTCGCCGGTCCACCGGGCGCACGTCGAAGAGCTTGGGATCGAAGCCGTTGGGCACCACCGTGCAGCGGTCCGCCGGAACGCCGAGCATCCCCTCCACCCGGTCCAGCTGGGCCTCGGAGAGCACGACCAGGCGCGCCGCCGACTGAGCCCAGCCCCGCATCCGCTCCGCCCACGCCCGGGCGTGGTCCCAGCCGGCCGGCGGACCCGCCTCGATCTCCTCCAGCATGAGCAGCTCCGTGCCGTGGATGTGGGCCACCACCGGCACCTCCGGGGCCACGCGGGTAGCCGCCTCGTTGAGCGGCGTCAGGTGGCTGAGGTGGAGGACGTCGGCGCGGTCGGCCCCGGCGTCGGCC
>VAXS01000159.1 GCA_005883255.1 Actinomycetota bacterium
GTCCACGACGTGCGGGTGCAGGCCGGCGTAGAAGCGGTGCGCGTCGCTGGGCCCCCCTTCTCCCAGCGACCCGGTCAGCAGGCTGACGTCCCAACCGTGGGCGGGCAGCTCGCGCGCCAGCGCCCGGGCCACCTGCGCGCTGCCCCCGCGCGGGAAGAAGAGCAGGCCGAGGAGCACGCGGGGCATGGGCGGCCGGAAGCTATCCAAACCCCCAATCGGGTGTTTGTCGCCCCCGGCGGCGCGGTAGCCGAATTGGCGAACGCTGAGATCGAGAAAGGTGAAGCGCCATGGCGGCATTGGACGGCAAGCGCATCGCATTCGTGGCCACGGACGGAGTCGAGCAGGTCGAGCTCACCGAGTCGTGGAAGGCGGTCGAGCAGGCGGGCGG
>VAXS01000186.1 GCA_005883255.1 Actinomycetota bacterium
TGCGCCGGGAGTCGGCGGCCACGGTGGCGGCCAGCGGCTGCGCGGGGATCGCGATCGGGGGCTCGCTGGGGCGGGACAAGACGCAGATGCACGAGGTGGTGGACTGGGCCACGGCCGAGCTGCCCGAGGAGCGCCCGCGGCACCTGCTGGGCATCGGCGACGTCGACGACCTGGTCCGCGGCGTGGAGCTGGGCATCGACACGTTCGACTGCGCGATGCCCACCCGGCTGGCCCGGCACGGCCTGGCGCTGGTGCCCGACCCGGCCGGGCGCTGGCGGGTGGACCTGCTCAAGGGGCGCTGGCGCCAGGCGCGCGAGCCCGTGCTGCAGGGCTGTCGCTGCCCTGCCTGCGCCGGCGGCTTCAGCCGGGCCTACCTGCGCCACCTGGTCCGCCAGCGCGAGCTGACCGGGATGCGCCTGCTCACCCTGCACAACCTGACGTTCGTGGCCGACCTCATGGACGACCTGCGCGCCGGGCTGCACGCCGGCGAGCTGGCGACGGTGACGGCGGGGATTCGGGGCGGCGAGGCGCCGGGCCGCTACCGCGCCGCCCAGCCCACTCGCAACTAGCCCGCCGCCCGGCCGTCCCCGGAGCCCAGCGGGCTCGTCTCGGGGTCGCGCTCGGGCCGCTCGCGAGCGGCGCTGAGCAGATCGCCGGCCTGCCGGCGGGTGACGGCGTCCACCGCCGGTCGCAGTAGCTCGTTGGCCAGGATCAGCGGATAGACGTAGCGCGGCACGACGACCCGCTGGGAGCGTCGCTCGATCCCCCGGACCACGCCCCGCGCCGCCTTGGCCACCGGGAGCGTCCTGGTCATGGGACGGGGAGGCGGACGGCCGGCCTGGGCCTCCGCCACCTCGCGCCCCTCGCGGACCATGTCGGTCTCGATGAACGAGAAGTAGGCGACGCCCACGTCGACGCCCTGCTCCTCGACCTCCAGCCGCAGGCAGTTCGCGAACGCCTCCACGCCGGCCTTGGCGGCCGCGTACGGGGCGAATAGCGGCCCGTGCGCGGCCGCCGCCAGCGACGCCACGCACAGCAGGTACCCGCGCGACTCCACCAGCTGCGGGAGGACCGCGCGGACCGTCCGCCAGGTTCCGAGCAGGTTGACCTCGATCACCCGCTCGAAGGCCGGCGGGTCGACGGTGGCCACGGTGGCCATGGGATTGCGGATCCCGGCGTTGGCGATGACCACGTCGATCCCGCCGAAGCGCTCGACCGTCCCCGCCACCGCGCGCTCCAGCGCGTCGACGTCGCGGACGTCGGCCTCGAACCAGGCGGCGTCGCCGCCCAGCTCCACGGCCAGCGCCTCCAGTCGGTCCGGCTCCAGCCCCACGAGCGACACGCGCGCGCCCCGGGCGGCGAGCTCGCGGGCCGTGCCCGCGCCGATCCCTCGGGCGGCTCCGGTCACCAGCACCGTCAGTCCCCGCACGTCCCAGCGGTCAGCCGCCACGCGCCCTCCTCACTTGGTGTTGTCCGAGATGAACTTCTTGACCTCGTCGATCGCCTGGTGGGCGTCGCGGGCGGTCACCCGCCGCAGCTGCGGCCCGCCGCTCAGCTGGTCGGCGGCCACGATCGCGCCGGCGGCGGCTGCGGCCGCCACCAGCAGCAGCACGAGCAGTCCGCGCCAGCGCCGCCGCCCTCGCTGGCGCCGCCGGCGGGCCGGGGGCGCGGCTTCGCGGCGGCGGCGGGGCGGAGCGGGCGCGGGGGTGGGCGCGGGCCCGCGCACTCGCGTGGCCTGCTCGCGCGGGAGCACGCTGGTGGCCTCGGTGGCCGCGGCGTCCTCCGCCGGCAGGATCCCGGTCGCCGCCGTCGCCCCGTCGGCGAACTCCGGCGCGGGCGGCTCGATGCCGCGCGCGCCGCCGCGCAGCGCCTCGCCCATCGCCAGCGCGCTCTCGTAGCGCACGGCGGGGTCGAGCGCCAGGCCGCGGGCCACCGCCCGGGCCAGCGCCGGCGGCACCTCGGGGTTGACGACGTCCAGCGGGGGCGGCGCCTCCCGCTGCTGCTTGAGCGTCAGCTCCGACAGCGACGTCGCCTCGTAGGGCAGCCGCCCGGCCATGAGCTGGTAGGTGACCACCGCCAGGGCGTAGAGGTCGGCCGCCGGGCCCGCCTCCTCGCCCCGGGCCTGCTCGGGCGCCAGGTAGGCCGCCGTCCCCAGCACCGACCCCACCTGGGTGATGCTCGACTGGTCGGTGGCCCGGGCGATGCCGAAGTCGGCCAGCTTGACCCCGCCGTCGCGGCTGACCAGCAGGTTCCCGGGCTTGACGTCGCGGTGGACGACCCCGTTGCGGTGGGCGTGGTCGAGCCCGCGACAGGCCTGCGAGATGATGTCCAGCGTCTCGTCCACCGGCATCACCCGGCGGTCGCGCAGGAGCTGGGCGCAGGACGGGCCGTCCACCAGCTCCATGACGATGAAGTGCTGCCCGCTGGGCTCGTCCAGCCCGAAGTCGAACACCTGCACGATGTTGGGGTGGACCAGGCGGGCGGCGGCCAGGGCCTCGCGCCGGAAGCGGGACACGAACGTCTCGTCCTCGGCCAGGTGCTCGGCCAGGAGCTTGATGGCCACCTCGCGCTCCAGCCGGTCGTCGAACGCCCGGTGGACCGTGGACATCCCGCCGATGCCCAGCCGGTCGCCCAGGCGGTAGCGACCGTGGATGACCTGGTCGGCCATCACGGCGTGGAGCCCCCCGAGCCGCCGCCGCTGCCGCCCCCCGCGGGGGTCCCGCCGCTGGAGCCCGACGTGGACGGCGGGGGCGTGGTGTGGCCGGTGGTGGTGGGCGGAGGTGGGGAGGGGGCGGTGGTGGTCGTGGTGGGCTGGGTCTGCGTGGTGGTCGTCTGCGTGGCGGTGCTCTGGGTTTGAGTCGGGGTGGTGGGCGTGGTCTGGGTGGAGGTGGTCTTGCCGCAATTGGTCCGGACCCGGTCCAGCGCGGTCTGCAAGTTGTCGGCCAGCGTAGTGCGCAGCTGGGCGTCCACCGTACGGGGAAGCTCGGCGGCCGTGGCCTGGGCGTTCACCACCGACGCCTGCGCCTGCCGGCACTGCTGGGCGTCGACCAGCGAGGAGGCCTGGTCGAGGTTCGAGCTCATGGCGTCGGCCGCGCTCTGGGGGATGAGCCCGTTGCGGTCGCCACAGGCCACCAGGAACGCGCTGCCGAAGCCGAGCGCCGCGGCGAGCAGGAGGATCGAGAGCCAGCGCATCGGCCGACGCATGCTACTGGCCGTATTCCAGCCGCTCGGCGAGGGACTCGGGCAGCCGCGCGGCCCGGATGGCGGAGGCGGCGCCGGCGATGTCGTAGGGCGTGCGCCGGTAGGTCGCCGTCCAGGCGCCGGTGTCCAGCACCAGCCAGGCCGCGCGGGCGTCGCCGTCGCGCGGCTGGCCCACGCTGCCGGGGTTGACCAGCCACTGGCCATCCTCCAGCCGCAGCTCGGAGTCGGCCGAGCGCACCTCGCCGGTCGCGCTCTCGCCCTCCTGGCGGCGGAACGACAGGGCCACGTGCGAGTGACCGATCAGGCACACCCGGTGGTGCTGGACGTCCAGGCACAGGTCGGCCAGCAACGTGGAGAGGACGTACTCCCACACCGGGTCGCGGGGGCTGGCGTGATACAGCCCGACCTCGCGATCCAGCAGCTGGGGCTCGAGCCCGCGCAGCCACTCCAGGTGGTCGGGGTCGATGACCTCCCGGGTCCACTCCGCGGCCACCGCGGCGCCGCGGGAGAACTCGTCGATCGGGATGTCGCCCCGTACGGCCAGGTCGTGGTTGCCCACCAGGCACAGGTCGCAGCTGCCGCGGGCCAGCTCGCAGCAGGCGTCGGGGTCGGCTCCGTAGCCCACCACGTCGCCCAGGCACCACACCTCGTCGACGCGCTCGGCGTCGACCTCCTCCAGCACGGCCTGGAACGCCTGGCGGTTGCCATGGATGTCGGACAGGACGGCGATGCGCATGGCTAATGTCCCGGGCGTGCACCGCGGCCGCCTGCGACTCCCGATCGCGCTGGCGACCGCCGTCGTGGTGGCCGAGGCGGCGGTCGTCCTGCTCCGGCCGCGCCGCGGGGTCATAGACCCGGCGCCCGTGAGCGCCCGATCGTACTTCAGCGAGCGCTATCTGGACCGGGCGCACGACTTCCGCCGCCCCCAGCTGGCGCTGTTCGGCGGGCAGGCGCTGGTGGAGGCGGCGATCCTGGGGCTGCTGGCCCGCCGCCCCCCCGCGCGCCTGCGCGGCCAGCTCCGCCACCCGCTGCTGGTCGCGGCGGCGGGGGGCGCGGCGTTGTCGGTCACGCTCACCGTCGCCACCCTGCCGCTGGCGGCGGTGGGGCGCCAGCGGGCCAAGGACGTGGGCCTGGTCACGCAGTCCTGGGGCGGATGGGCCGGGGACGTGGGCAAGTCGACGGCCATCGGCGCGGGCTTCACCGCCGCCGGCGCCGCTCTGCTGCTGGGCGGGATGCGCCCGCTGCCCCGCACCTGGTGGCTCCCCGGGGCGGGTGTGGTGGTGGGCGTCGGGGCCCTGTTCCTGTTCGCCGGGCCGGTATTGCTGGACCCGCTGTTCAACGAGTTCAAGGCCCTCCCGCCGGGCCGCACCCGCAGCGACGTGCTGGCGCTGGCCCGCCGGGCCGGCGTCAAGGTGGGCCAGGTCTACGAGGTCGACGCCAGCCGCCGGACCACCGGCGCCAACGCGTATGTGACCGGCCTGGGCCGTACCAAGCGAGTCGTGCTCTACGACACCCTGCTGCGGCGCTTCTCGCCCGCCGAGACCGGCCTGGTGGTGGCCCACGAGCTAGGGCATGTCCACTACCGGGACGTCCCCCGCGGGCTCCTCTACCTGGCGCTGGTCGCGCCCGCCGCCATGTTCGCCGCCGCCCGGCTGGGGGAGGCCCTCACGCCGCGCGAGGTCCGGCCGGGCACGCCGGCCGCGCTGCCGGCGGCGGCGCTGGCGCTGGGGATCGTCGCCGCGCTGGTGGGAACGGTCTCCAACCAGCTCTCGCGGCGCGTGGAGGCGCGCGCCGACACCTTTTCGCTCGAGCTCACCCATCAGCCGGCGGCGTTCATCGCCTCCGAGCGGCGCCTGGTGGAGCAGAACGTGGCCGACCCGGATCCCCCCGGCTGGGTCACCTGGCTGCTGGCCACGCACCCGCCCGCATTGCAGCGGATCGGCGCCGGCGTGGCCTTCGAGCGCGACAGGGGTACGTCCGCGGGGCATCCGGCCCCGCGACGGTGATCGAGGGCTTCCTCCGGCCGCCCTTAACCGTCCTCGCGCTCGTCGCTCTCGCTGCGCCCCTCGAACTCCGGCAGGTTCTTGATCCCCTGCCGGGTGCGCCACTTGGAGTAGTTGTCCTCCATGGCGTCGATGAGCTCCCGCATGAAGCGGTCGGACAGGTTCACCCGCGCCACCACCACGCCGGGGATCTCCTCGTCCTCGACCTCGTGGTCCACTCGCGCGAACGTGATCGTGAACTCGTAGTCGGAGTGCGAGACGTTCGCGAAGTTCGCGTACACCCCCGCCATGATCTCCGGCGAGAAGTGGATGTTGATGTGCCGCTCGGCGCCCTCGTCCTCGGGGACCATCGGTCTAGTATCGCAGCCGTGCGGATCATCGTTCTGGCCGTCGGCCGGCTGCGGCCGCCCTTCGCCGACGACGTCCAGCACTACCAGCGCCTGCTGGCGCGCCACGCCCGCCTGGACCTGATCGAGCTGCGCGAGGACGAGCAGGTGGCGCGCCGGCTGCCCGAGCGGGCGTTCGTCTCCCTGCTGGACCGGGGCGGCGAGCGGGTCGACTCCGAGTCGTTCGCCCGCTTCCTGGAGGACCGGCGCCAGGAGGGCCGCGACCTGTGCTTCGTGATCGGCGGCCCGAAGGGGCTCGCCCTGGACACGGTGGAGCACCGGCTGTCGTTCGGCGACATCACGCTTCCCTACCAGCTGGCCCGCGTGGTCCTGCTCGAGCAGCTCTACCGGGGGCACAAGATCCTGGCCGGCGAGCCCTACCACTACTGATGCCGCGCGTCGGCGAGGCCACGCTCTTCCTGCGCCGCCTCTGGAGGCTGGCCGCGGTGGTGGCCGTCCTCCTGTTGATCGGGACCGTCGGGTTCGCTCTGATCGAGTCCGACTCGCCGTGGAACGCCTTCGTCCGCACGCTGGACACCGTCGCCACCGTGGGGGCGATCCCGGCTCCCAAGGACGCCGGCGGCGAGGCCCTGCGGGTCGTCCTCATCATCCTGGGCGTCGGTACGCTCTTCTACGCGCTGGTCACGGTGACCGAGTTCTTCGTCCATGGCCACCTGGGCGAGCTGCTCGCCAGCCGGCGCGCCCAGCGGATGATCGCGTCCCTCACCGACCATTACCTGATCTGCGGCTTCGGCCGGGTGGGCCGGCAGGCGGCGCGCGACCTGAGCGTCGCCGGCGCCACCTACGTGGTGGTGGACCCCACGCCCGAGAACCGGGAGGTGGCCGCCGCGATGGGGGTCGGCGACCTGTTCCTGGAGGGCAAGCCGTCCGACGACGAGATGCTCAAGGCGGCGGGGATCACGCGAGCCAAGGCGGTGCTGGCCTGCGTGGACTCGGACGCCGAGAACATCTTCATCACGCTCAGCGCGCGGGGCCTGTGCCCGGACATCCGGATCGTCGCGCGCGCCTCCGCCGACGACTCCGAGCAGAAGCTCAAGCGCGCGGGGGCCGACCGCGTGATCTCGCCCTACAAGGCCAGTGGAGCCGAGATGGCCCGCCTGGCGCTCCACCCCCACGTGTCGGGCGTGGTCGAGGTGGCCAACGAGTACCGGATGGAGGAGATCGAGGTCCGGCCGGGCTCGGAGGGGCTGGGCAAGGCCATCGGCGACGTGCGTGGGGGCGCGTTCATCGTGGCGCTGCGGCGCGCGGACGCCACGTTCCAGGTGCAGCCGGCCGGCGACACCGTCCTGCAGGAGGCCGACGTCCTGGTCGTCATGGGCACGCTCCGGACGGTGCAGCGCCTGGAGAGCCTGTTCGAGTCGGCGTCGGCTCCCGCGCCCGCGCGGTGAGCACGCCGCTGGCCCAGCTGCGGGCCACGGTGGAGCGCGCCGCGGCCAGCCTCCGCGCGGGCGACGGGGCCGGGCCGGGGGCGGCGCCCACGCTCGAGCGCTCGAAGAAGGCCGAGTTCGGCGACTACTCGACGAACGCCGCGCTGCTGCTGGCGCCGGTGCTGGGCGAGCCGCCCCGGGACATCGCCGAGCGCCTGGGCGCGGCGCTGGCCGAGCAGCTGGGCGCGGGGCTGGAGCGCGCCGAGGTGGCCGGGCCGGGCTTCCTCAACCTGTTCCTGTCCGACGCCTGGTACCGCGAGGCGCTGGGACACGTGCTGGAGGCGGGCGAGGAGTACGGCGGCAGCTTCGCTCCACGCCCCGAGCGCGTCAACGTCGAGTTCGTGAGCGCCAACCCCACCGGGCCGCTGACCGCCGCCGGCGGTCGGCACGCCGCCTACGGCGACTCGCTGGCGCGCCTGCTGGAGTTCGCCGGCCACCGGGTCGAGCGCGAGTACTACGTCAACGACCACGGCTCGCAGGTGCGCAAGCTGGGCGAGTCGATCCGGGCCCGGGCCCGCGGCGAGGAGCCGCCGGCGGACGGCTACCAGGGCGACTACGTGGCCGAGCTGGCGGCGCAGATCCCCGGCGCGGCCGATCGCGATCCCGACGAGCTGGCCCGGCTGGGAGTGGAGGTGATGCTCGAGCGCATCCGGGCCACGCTCGAGCGCTTCCGGGTGCGCTTCGACACCTGGTTCTCCGAGCGCCGGCTGCACGAGGCCGATCCCAGCCCGGTCGAGGAGCACTACGCGGAGCTCGAGTCCGACGGGCACGTCTACCGCTCGGAGGGCGCCGTGTGGCTGCGCACCTCCGCCTTCGGCGACGACAAGGACCGCGTGCTGCGCCGCTCCACCGGCGAGCACACCTACTTCGCGGCCGACGTCGCCTACCACGAGGACAAGCGCGAGCGCGGCTACGACCGGGTGATCGACGTCCTCGGCGCCGACCACCACGGCTACGTGCGCCGGATGCAGGCGGCCTGGGAGGCGCTGGGCGGCGGTCCGGGCGCGCTCGAGCTGATCATCATGCAGTTCGTCAACGTGATCGAGCGGGGCGAGCGGGCGTCGATGTCCAAGCGCCGCGGCGACTTCGTGACGCTGGACGAGCTGCTCGACCAGATCGGCGTCGACGCCGCCCGCTTCTTCCTGCTGCAGCGCTCGCACGACACCACGGTCGACCTCGACCTGGACCTGGCGCGCGAGCAGTCGGCGGAGAACCCCGTCTATTACGTGCAGTACGCGCACGCACGCATCGCGTCGATCCGGGCGAAGGCGGGCGAGGAGCGGGTGGCGGGCGCGCTGGCGGCGCCCCGCGACGGCGGCCGCCTGGAGCCCGCCGAGCGGGCGCTGATCCTCGAGCTGCTGGCGTTCCCCGGCGAGGTGGAGGAGGCGGTGGAGCGCCGGGGGCCGCACCGTGTCGCGGCCTACGCGCTGGGGCTGGCCCAGCAGTTCACCGCCTTCTACCGGGACTGCCGGGTGGTTGGAGCCGAGCCCGAGGCGGTCGAGTCCTTCCGACTGGCCCTCTCCGTAGCGTCCCAGCGCACGATCGCCCGCGGCCTCGACCTCCTGGGGGTGGAGGCGCCCGAGTCGATGTGAGCCGAGTGGAAGCCGCCGCCGCCACCGCCCCCGCCGAGCGCCTGGATCGCGCGACCGTCCTGGCCCTGGTGGCGATGGGCGTGGCGGTGCTGGTGGTGGCACAGGACTTCACCGCGCTCAGCGTGGCCCTGCCCTCGATCGAGAAGGACCTGCACGCCGACCTGGGGACGGTCCAGTGGACGATCAACGCCTACGCGCTGGTGTTTGGCGTGATGATCGTCACCGGCGGAAGGCTGGCGGACATGTTCGGGCGCCGGCGGGCGTTCGTGCTGGGGGCGGCCATCTTCGCCGGCTTCTCGGTGGTCGGGGGTGCGGCGCAGGACACCACCTGGCTGATCGCCTGCCGGGCGCTCATGGGGATCGGCGGGGCGCTGATGTGGCCGGCGATCCTGGGGATGACCTACGCCGCGCTCCCGTCCTCGAAGGCGGGGCTGGCGGGCGGCCTGATCCTGGGCGCGGCGGGCTTCGGCAACGCGGTCGGGCCGCTGTCCGGCGGGCTGCTCACCGACGAGCTGACCTGGCGCTGGATCTTCTTCGTCAACCTGCCGATCGCCGCCTTCGGGGTGGCCGCGACACTGCGGGCGATCAAGCCCGACGCCCCGGCCGGCGAGCGTGAGCCGATCGACTACCGGGGGGTCGCCGCCCTGTCCACCGGACTGGTGGCGCTGCTGATCGCCCTCGACCAGTCCACCGACTGGGGCTGGGGCGACCCGCGAGTCCTCGGGCTGGCCGTCGCCTGCGGCGTCCTGCTGGTGGCGTTCGCGGTCATCGAGCGGCGGATGGGGGAGAGCGCCCTGGTCCCGCGGGACGTGATCGGCAACCGCAAGTTCGCCGCGGCCTGCGTGACGGTCCTGCTGATGTCCGCGGTCTTCTTCGCCACCTTGCTGTACCTGCCGCAGTTCATGACCAAGGACCTCCACTACTCGGCGCTGCGGGCGGGCGCGGGCCTCCTGCCGATGATGGGGACGTTCGCGGCGGTCTCGTTCGCCGCCGGGCCCCTGTACGAGCGCGTGGGGCCGAAGCCGGTGGTCTCGGCCGGCGCGCTGTGCTGCGCGGTGGGAGTGCTGCTGCTGTCGTTCCTGGACAGCGGCGACCACTACAGCGCGCTCCTGCCCGGCATGTTCATCCTGGGCGCGGGGGTCGGGCTCTTCTACTCGTCGGTGACCACCGCCGGGGTGACGGCGCTCGACCCGGCGCGGGCCAGCCTGGCCGCGGGCGTCGTGTACATGTTCCAGATCGCCGGCGGCTCGGTGGGGCTGGGGGTGAACACCGCGATCGTCACGTCGGGCGTCGGGGGATCAGTGTCGAAGTTCGTGGACGGGATCGGCGACGCCTTCCGGGTCGACGCCGTGCTGGCCTTCGCCGGCACGGCGGTGGCGGTGCTGTTCGTGGGCGGGCGGGTGAGCGCCGATGCGCTGCGCCACCACCGCCCGCACCTGCACCGGGCCCACCCGGGTTAGTAGTACCGGCTGCCGTTACCGGCTACGGGTCGAAGCGCGCCAGGTCCTCGTCGACCCCGTTGCCCTTCGGCAGGGCCAGGACCGACGGCCCGTACTGGGCGACCAGCCGGTCCTTGATCTGCTGCTTGGTGTCGCCCTGAGCGATCAGCCGGCGGATGTAGGCTCGCTCCCGGTCGGCCTGCGGCGAGTCGGAGAGGTCGAGCGGCGTGCCGCACACCACGCACATGACCTCGTCCTCGACGTCGAGGAACGACGCCCGAGCGGCGTGGGCGGAGGGCGCCGCCGCCGCTGAGACCAGCGCGGCGACCGCGGCGAGCACGGCCAGACGGCGAGCCATGGCCCCTAGGGTACGGGCCTCTAGAATCGACCGCTCCGCGGACGTAGCTCAGCTGGTAGAGCGTCGGCTTCCCAAGCCGAAGGTCGCGGGTTCGAGACCCGTCGTCCGCTTCCAGCCGCATCGACCGGCTAAACGGCTCCTGAACGGCGCGACGGCCGCAATCGGGTAGGACTCGACCGTCGTGCGTACGTCCGGTCCGATTCGTCTTCCCGCGGGGGCGCTGGCCCTCGGGCTCGCCGGGGCCCTCGTTGCCCTGGGCGTCGTCATGCGCGCGCCGGTCCTCTTCGACTATGGCGGGCCCTGGGCGCCGCACCAGCTCAACCTCGTCCTCATGGCGCACACCGGCGCCTATTCGGACATCTCGCACCTGTACTTCCGGGATCGGCTGTGGCAGCACCCGGCGCCATATCTGGACTTCCGCTTCGAGTACCCGGTGCTGACCGGGGTCTTCGTCTGGGTGGCCAGCTTCGTCCACACCAGCGTGGCGACGTACTTCCTGTTCTCGGCGCTGCTGCTACTGGGCCTCACCCTGCTCACCGTCTGGGCGCTCGGACGGATCGAGGGGGCAAACCCATGGCTGTTCGCCGCGGCGCCGGCGCTCGCTCTGTACACGACGCTGAACTGGGACCTGCTCGGCATCTGCCTGCTGGTCTTCGCCCTGATCCTGTTCCAGCGCGAGCGGGACGTCCCGGCGGCGGCCGTCCTGGCGCTGGCGGTGTGGGCGAAGGTCTTTCCGATCGTGGTCCTGCCCGTGGTGCTGGCGCTGCGCCTCGCGGACCGGCGCTGGCGCTCGGCGCTGGGGATCGCCGGCGCCTTCCTGGCCGTCACGGTGGCCGTAAACCTGCCGTTCGCGTTGCAGGGCGGCGCGCGGGGCCCGCTGCGCCCGGCGTGGTCCTACTTCTTCACCTTCACGCAGCAGCGCCCGGCGCGGGCGACGATCTGGCAACCGGTCCTCGGACACCGCGCCGACCTCCTGAGCGTGCCGCTGTTCGCCGCCGGCCTGGCGGCCATCGTGGTCCTGGCCGTCCGCGCCCGCGATCGCCCGCGCGGCTCCCTGCTCCCCGCTTCGTCGGCGGCGCTGCTCTGGCTCTTCGCCACCGCCAAGGTGTACAGCCCCCAGTACGCGCTGTGGATCTTCGCCGCGCTGGCGATCGAGGACGCGCCGGTCGCGCTGGCGATCGGGTTCGCCCTGCTCGACGTCCTCATCTTCGCCACCACGTTCGGCCCGCTGTATCCGGTGGGTCCCCTGGCATCGGAGTTCCCGCGCGCAGTCCAGTGGGGCGCCTACGGGCTGCGCCAGCTCATCACGGCGGCGTTTGTCCTGTGGCTCGTCCGCGAGAAGCTAGGCGCACCGGCTCGGGCGGTCGAGCCGAGCTACTCGACCGCTGCCAGATGACGACGGGGCGCGCGGAGGTCGCCGCCGGGGATCGCACCACGGCGGGCGAGATCCACAGCTCGCGCGCCGAGCGGTAACGCCAGAGCACGAAGCGGCCGTCCCGGTCCCTGGCCACCAGGCGGAACCCGCCGCTCGAGAACCCGGGCAGGGGCCCCGGGTGGGTGTGGCCCTGCGTGGGGAGGGCCAGCACGTCGACCTCGTCGGCCGGGCGGCTCTGGCGCAGCAGCTTCTGGCTCCCGGGGAGGTAGAACTCCAGCGGCTTGCGGGCGGCTTGGCCTGGCGTCGCCACGACCAGCCGATTCACCCGCGCCGCCCCGAGCTCGCCGGCCGCGGCCCGCCAGTCCTCGCTGTGGTA
>VAXS01000160.1:0-3473 GCA_005883255.1 Actinomycetota bacterium
CGGCCGCCGCCGCCGGCGTCCGGATCGGAGAGCGCTTGGCGCCCACCCGCACGCGCCCGCCCAGCGGCGCCCAGCCGGCGTCCACGTCCAGGCACACCCGCACCTCCCCGCGCCGCTCGGGGGCTCCGGCGGCCGCGTCCACCAGGTCGAGCTGGGCCGGCGAGTCGACCATGATCGCGATGCGCTCGCGGGCGTTCCCGGTCGCGAGCTCGCGCAGCGCCGCGCGGTCGGCCGTGGGATAGGCGACCACCAGGTCGTCGTAGCCGTGCCCGGCCAGCCACAGCGCCTCGGGGAGCGTGAACGAGAGCGTCCCCGCGAAGCCTGGCCGCGCGAGCACGCGCGTCTGCAGCGGCCGGCAGCGAACCGACTTGCTGGCCAGGCGGATCGGCTTGCCGGCCGCCCGGCGCTCCATGTCGGCGGCGTTGCTTTCCAACGCGTCGAGGTCGACCAGCGCGAAGGGGGCGTCCAGGTCGCCGCAGGCCCGCTCCAGGCGCTCGTACGCTTCGTCCCCCATCGCGGCGACGATAGCGACGTTCAGGTTCTGAACGTGTGAATGGTCCGTCCGGCCCATTGACGCGGGCCCGCGGGGGGTGGACGCTGGCTCTGCCCGGCAGGGCAACCGGGTCGGCCCTGACTATGCCGTCGCCCTCCGCCACCTCGCTCGATCGGCTTCGCGCCCAGGCGCAGGCCCTGCGCGAGCGGCCCGGCGGCGCCAGCGGCGGCGATGTGGAGCGCGCGCTCAACGACGTCTACGCCGAGGTGATCGCGCTCGAGGCCACCCGCACCCGCTTGCGGCGACGCCAGCTGGAGCACATGGCGGACGTGCTGGCGCCCGGCGGGAGCGAGCGGGTGACCGAGGACGTGGTGGCGCTGCGCGGTCTCGATGACGCGATCGCCGCGCTGCGCCAGGTCCTGGACGAGCTGCGGTCACTACCGGTGCAGCTTCCTCCGCCCGAGTACCCGCCGGACATCGCCGGTTGACGCGACGCGTCGCCGGCGGGTCCGCTAACCTGCCGCGGCGAAACCAGCCGAATCCCGAGCGTGCCCGCACGCGAGGGAGCGGGGGAACCAGAGGCCCAGGATGGGTCCGGGGCGAATCGCAACGTCCGTTGCGTAGCGCGATCTCTTTCCGCGCGAGTCCGACAGCTAACCCCGTAGGCGCCGGAAAGAGAAGGGGTTTCTCGTGCTCGCACAACGTCGGACCGGACGCCGCAGGGCCGCAGGCGTGCTGCTCGCGGCCGCCGCGCTGGGCGCTGCGCTGGGGGCGCCGGCCGTGGCGCAGGCCAAGCTGGGGGACCGCGTGCTGCGGTTCGGGCAGCGGGGCGCAGACGTCCGCGCGCTCCAGGGCTACCTCGACGCCGCCGGCTACCAGCTGCCCGAGACCGGGCGCTTCGACGCCGCCACGCGCGTGCGGGTGCGCTGGTTCCAGGCCGACGCCGGCATGTCCCCCACGGGCGTGGTCACGCTCCAGGTGGCGCGGGCGATCATCCGGACCGCCACCGCCCCGGCCGGCAGCGCCGGCGGCACCGCCTACCAGAGGCCGGCGACCCAGCCGCCTGGGCCCACTCCGGCCGGTGTCACCACGGTCGCCGGCAGTCGGGCCCGGGTCCTGTCCAACGGCCTGGCCGCGGCGCCGGCGAACGCGCCCGCCGAGGTCAAGGCGATCATCGCCTCCGGCAACCAGATCGCCAAGCTGCCCTACAAGTGGGGCGGCGGGCACTCCTCGTGGACGGACACGGGCTACGACTGCTCAGGGTCCACCACGTACGCCCTACGCACGACGTTCCGCCGGGGTCCGGCGCCCACGTTCGGGTACGACAACTGGGGCCTGGCGGGACCGGGGCAGTGGGTCACGGTCTACGCGAGCAGCTATCACGTGTTCATGGTGGTCGCCGGACTGCGCTTCGACACCAGCGGCCTGCACGAGAACGGCTCGCGCTGGACCTCCAGCTCCCGGTCGATGAGCGGCTTCCGGGCGCGTCACCCCGCCCGCTTCTAAGCCTTCCGGCCGGGGTCCGCCGGTGGGATCATCGCCGCATGCCGGCCGGCATGCGTCCGCTCGCCTTCGCCGCCCTGGGGATGGCGCTGGGGCTGGGCGCGTGCGGAGGCGGCGGCAGCCACGCCGCCACCGCGCCGGCGCGGACGGCGACGACGACGCCGCGCTCGACCCCGCTGCCCCGTCCGGCCGGCGTACACGACGCCGACCCGCGCGTCGTACGGGTGATCCGGGGCTGGGTGGACGCCGAGCGCCGCAGCGACCTGGCGCACGCCGCCTCCTACTTCGCGCTGCCGGCGGTGGTGGCCAACGCCGGCCCGCCGCAGCTGCTGCGCACGCGGGCGGCCGTGCGGCTGTGGAACGCCAGCCTCCCCTGCGGCGCCCGCCTGCTCGAGGCCGTGGCCTACCGCGCCTACACGATCGCCCGCTTCCGGCTCACCCACCGGCCCGGTCAGCGCTGCGACAGCACCGGCGGCACGGCGAGCACCGCCTTCAAGCTGCGAGGCGGTCGCATCGCGCAGTGGGTCCGGGTCAACGACGCCAACCCCTTCCAGGGCGCGCCTCGGCGCGCGTCCCCTGGCTCGTCGAGCGCGGCGGCCTAGTAGGCGTCGCGGTCGCGCGGGTGCGGAGGCGGGGGCGCCGAAGGCGGCGGGACCGTGCCCTGCCGCCGGCGATCGGTCGACACGAACATCCACACCAGGGACAGCAGCAGCCCGACGATCCCGACGATCATCAGGATCAGGCCCACGGTGTCGATGTTGACGTCGCGCGGGTTCCAGGTGATCGCGTAGCGCAGGATCGCGCCCGCGGCGATGAGGAAGAGCGAGGCTCCGATGCTCATGGGCTGAGCCTACCCGGCAGATACGATCCCACCCGTGGAAGCGCTCGCCGACCTCTACGAGATCCCGCGGGAGCACCTGGACCTCCGCGACACGATCCGCCAGATCTGCCAGGAGCGGGTGGCCCCGCGGGCGGCGGAGATCGACGAGAAAGCCGAGTATCCGCAGGACGTCCGCGAGCTGTTCGCCGAGCACGACCTCTTCGGCCTGCCCTTCGAGGTCGAGCATGGGGGAACGGGCACCGGCACGCTGATGCTCAACATGGCGATCGAGGAGATCGCCAAGGTGTGCGCCTCGAGCGCGCTCATGCTGATGGTGCAGGAGCTGGGCACGCTCCCGATCAAGCTGTTCGGCAGCGAGGAGCTGCGCCAGCGCTTCCTGCCTCGCTGCGCCTCGGGCGAGTGGACGCCTGCGTTCGCCCTGTCCGAGCCCGAGGCCGGCTCCGACCCCGGCGGGATGATCACCCGCGCCCGCCGCGACGGCGACGAGTGGGTGATCAGCGGGAGCAAGAACTGGATCACCAACCTGGGGATCGCGGACTTCTACGTGGTGTTCGCGGTCACCGACCCCGAGGCGGGCCATTCCCGCGGCATCACCTGCTTCGTGGTCGAGGCCGATCGCCCGGGCTTCAGCGTGGG
>VAXS01000160.1:3483-4782 GCA_005883255.1 Actinomycetota bacterium
CGCAGGGCCTGGGCATCGCCCAGGGAGCCGCCGACTACGCGGCCGCCTACGCGCGCGAGCGCCGCCAGTTCGGGAAGCCGATCGCCTCGTTCCAGGCCATCCAGTTCAAGCTGGCGGACATGGAGACCCAGTGCGCGGCCGGGCGCGAGCTGCTCTACAAGGCCTGCGCCAAGGTGGACCGGGACGAGCCGGACATGGGCAAGTACAGCGCGATGGCCAAGCTGTTCTGCTCCGACACCGCGATGGCGGTCACGGTCGAGGCCGTCCAGGTCCTGGGCGGCTACGGGTACGTCAAGGAGTATCCGGTCGAGCGCCACCTGCGCGACGCCAAGATCACCCAGATCTACGAGGGCACCAACGAGATCCAGCGCCTGGTGATCGCCCGCGCCCTCACGCGCTGACGCCATGCGCCCCGTCACGCCGCGCGCGATCCTGGGCTCGGCCACCGCGGCGCTGGCGCTGGGGATCACGTTCGTCACGCTCCTGGACGGCTTCAGCGCGTCGTACCCCGTCCGGGTCGTGCAGGGCATCGCCCTGTTCGCCGGGGGGGCGCTGGTGCTGGGCGTCCCCGTGATCTGGATGGGGCTGCGCCTGGCCGACTGGCGCGACCCGGTGTCCGAGCGGGAGTTCGAGCGGATCGTCCAGCGCTCCGAGCGCCTGGCCCGGGAGGACCTGGCCGTGGAGCCCGACGAGTCGGAGTTCCTGGAGCTCGACCCCTACGACGACGCGGAGTTCGAGGAGCTGGTCCGCGACGCGCTGGACGAGCTGCCCGACTGGGCGCAGCGGGCCCTGGAGCGCAACGTGGCCGTGGTGATCTCCGACGGCGGCCGCCGGCGCGGTGCGTACGGGCTCTACCACGGCGGCGGCGTGGCCCGCGACGACGTCGCCGACCGGATCGTCATCTACCGCGACACCCTGCGGCGCGACTTCGGGCACGATCCCGACGAGCTCCGGGCCCAGGTCGTGCGCACTGTGCGCCACGAGCTGGCCCACCACCTGGGCTGGAACGAGCTGGGAGTGCGCGACCTGGGGCTGTAGTCCGCGAGCGCCGGGCTAGCCCCGGCCGCCCGCGGCGCGGTAGAGCCGCAGCATCGTGCGGTGGATCCAGACCGAGGTGGCGCCGCGCGAGGGGCAGCAGGTGGGCCCGCCCGGCACGCTGATCCCGATCTCCAGGTGCGGCGTGTCCGAGATGCCGACGCTGCCGCAGCCGTTGTCGGCGATCGGCTGGCCGCGGCTGACGTGCGCGCCCACCGGCACCAGGGCGGGGGCGGCGTGGCCGTAGTAGACGTAGCGGCCGGC
>VAXS01000161.1 GCA_005883255.1 Actinomycetota bacterium
GCGGCCGAGCTCGTCGGACGGATCGAGCACCTCGAGCGCGCACTGGCCGCCGAGCGAGCCCGCCGCGAGGAGGCGGAAGCCGCACTCGCGGCCGACCGCGAGCCTTCGGTCGATCGCGGACCTTCCGCCCACCCCGAGCCTTCCGCAGCGGCCGCTGAGCCGTGGCTTCCCGCCGCGCTGGCGCTGATGATCGAGCGGGAACGGCCCGGCGTCGCCGAGCTCCTGCTCGGTCTCGTGGCCGGGCAGTCGCTGGCGGTCGAGGACGCGCTCGGCTATCGCCTCCGCCTCGAGGGGCATGGCCTGTGGTCGGTCTCGCTGCGTCCCGGGGCCGGCGAGATCGCCGCGCTGGAGCCCGGCGCGAAGAAGCCGGGCGACTTCCAGGTCGCCGCGCCACCCGCGGCGCTCCTCGACCTGCTCGTCGGGGGCGGATCGCGCCAGCTCCGGCGCCGCGTCAAGGTCACGAAGACCTGGCGGCGCCGGCGGGCTCTGCGCTCGATCCCGGCCGCCGAGCTGCGCCCCGGCCGGCTAGCGGCCGCCGGCATCTGGCTCGACCCCCTGCACCTGCTCCGGGCGCTCGCGGAGCTCGTCGAGCCGGCCTGGACCGAAGGCCACGACTTCGTCGTCTTCCACGAGGTCACCGGTCCCCGGAGCCGGCGCATGTGGGTGGGGGCCACCAGCGGAGAGCCCCTCGCCGTCCTCCCCGAGCCGCCCCAGCGGCCGGCCGCGGTGACGGTCCAGAGCACGCAGTCCGCCTTCCAGCGCTTCCTGGGCGGCGAGCCCAACGGGCCCGAGAAGTGGACGATCCGCGGGGACGTGGGCGCACTGTCCGCGCTCACGTCCTGGCTGGAGCGCGCTCGGTCCTCGCAGGGTGCGGGAACCGCCGCGCCGGACCGCGGTTGACGACCGGCCCGGCACCTATTCTCAAAAGCCGCCGTGAGCGCCCCTGCCTGCGTCCATCTGCACGTCCACTCCGAGTACTCGCTGCTCGACGGGGCGTGCAAGGTGGACGCGCTCGCCGCTCGGGCGGCCGAGTTCGAGCAGCCGGCGATCGGCCTCACCGACCACGGCGTCATGAACGGCGCCATCGAGCTCCACGGCGCCTGCGCCCGGCAGCGCATCAAGCCCATCCTGGGCTGCGAGATCTACTTCGTGGAAGACCGCCACGCCCGGCCCTCGGGCGCCGGTGGCGGGCCGCGCTTCGAGCGCAACCATCTCACCCTCCTCGCCGCCGACGAAGCCGGCTACCGCAACCTGGTCAAGCTCTCCTCCGCGGGGTTCCTGGAGGGCCTGCATCGCGGCAAGCCGGCCGTCGACCTCGACCTGCTCTCCTCCCACGCCGAGGGTGTGATCGTCCTCACCGGCTGCCTGCAGTCGCGCATGAACCGGCGGATCCTCGACGGTCGCCTGGCCGACGCGCGCGCCCACGTCGACGACCTCGTCCAGGCCTTCGGCCCCGAGCAGGTCTACTTCGAGGTCCAGAAGAACGGCCTGGCCGAGCAGGAACGCGCCAACGAGGTCATCGAGCGCTTCGCCCGCGAGCTCGGACGGCCCCTCGTCGCCACGGGCGACGTCCACTACCTGCGCCGCGAGGACCACGACCACCACCAGGCCCTGCTCTGCGTCCAGACCAAGAGCACGCTGGAGGCGCCCAAGCTCACGTTCGAGACGAACGAGTTCTACCTGCGCTCCAGCGACGAGATGGCGAAGGCGTTCGCCCAGTGGCCGGAGGCGCTGGCCTCGACGCTGGAGATCGCCGAGCGCTGCCAGGTGGAGCTCGAGCTGGGCGGCCACCTGCTGCCCTCCTACGACACGCCCGACGGCCAGCCCGAGCCGCAGTACCTGCGCGATCAGGTGGACCGGGGCCTGCGCGAACGCTATGGCGACCCGATCCCCGCTGCCGCCCGCGAGCGCGCCGCCTACGAGCTCGGCGTCATCGAGGACATGGGCTTCAGCGCCTACTTCCTGATCGTGTGGGACTTCGTCCGGTTCGCCAAGGACAACGGGATCGCGGTGGGGCCGGGCCGGGGCTCGGCGGCGGGGTCGCTCGTGTCCTACGCGCTGCGGATCACCGACGTCGATCCCCTGCGCTACGACCTGCTGTTCGAGCGCTTCCTCAACCCCGAGCGGGTGTCGATGCCCGACATCGACATCGACTTCTCGGTCCGCGGTCGCGAGCGCGTGATCCGCTACGTGACCGAGAAGTACGGCGCCGACCACGTGGCCCAGATCGTCACCTTCGGCAAGATGTTCCCGCGCGCGGCCACGCGCGACGCCGCGCGCGTCCTGGGGCGCGACTACGCCGCCGGCGACCGGCTGGCCAAGCTGATCCCCGATCCCATCATGGGTCGCCCGCCGTCGTTCGAGGACTGCCTCAAGCCCGGCCAGCCCCTGCGCCAGGCGGTCGAGGAGGACGCCGAGGCCCGGCAGATCGTCGAGCTGGCCCAGGGCCTGGAGGGCATCGTCCGCAACTCCTCGATCCACGCCGCCGCCGTGGTGATCGCCGATCGCCCGCTCACGGACATCGTCCCGCTCCAGCTGGCCGACGCCGGGGCGGACGAGAACGGCGAGCGGGTCTTCCGCACGGTCACCCAGTTCTCGATGAAGCCCATCGAGCAGATCGGGCTGCTGAAGATGGACTTCCTGGGCCTGCGCAACCTGGACGTGATCGAGGACGCCGTCGAGATCATCCGCCGCTCGACCGGCGAGGAGGTCGACATGTCGGGCGTCGACCTGGCCGACGTGAAGACCTACGAGATGCTGACCCGGGGGGACTCCACCGGCGTCTTCCAGTTCGAGTCCGAGGGGATGCGCGAGGCCCTGCGGAAGGTGCGGCCCACCGAGTTCGAGGACCTGGTGGCGCTGAACGCGCTGTATCGCCCGGGCGCGATCGACCAGATCCCCACGTACGCGCGGGGCAAGCACAAGCCCGAGTCGATCGCCTATCCCGACGAGCGCCTGCGCCCGATCCTCGAGGCCACCAAGGGCGTGGTCCTCTACCAGGAGCAGGCGATGCAGATCGCCACCGAGCTGGCGGGCTTCAGCGGCGCCAAGGCCGACGACCTGCGCAAGGCCATCGGCAAGAAGAACCGGGCGGCGATGGCGAAGCTCAAGCCGGAGTTCGTGGCGGGCTGCCGGGCGTCCGGCACCCGGCCCGAGGTGGTCGAGCTGCTGTGGGAGGTCAACGAGCGCTCGGCCGACTACTCGTTCAACCGCAGCCATGCCGCCTGCTACGCGCTGATCGCCTACCGCACGGCCTGGCTGAAGGCCAACTACCCGGCCGAGTACATGGCCGCCCTGATCTCCTCGGTGATGGACACGAAGGACAAGGTCCCGTTCTTCGTCGCCCGCTGCGAGGAGATGGGGATCGGGATCCTGCCCCCCGACGTCAACGAGTCAGACCACGAGTTCGTGGTGGTCGGGGGCAACATCCGCTTCGGGCTGGACGCGGTGAAGGGAGTGGGCCACGTCGCGGTGGAGGCGATCAAGCGGGCGCGGGCGGAGCGCGGCCGGTTCGAGTCGCTGTGGGACTTCTGCGAGCGCGTCGACGCCCGCACGGTGAACAAGCGGGCGATCGAGGCGCTGATCAAGTGCGGCGCCTTCGACTCCACCGCCGCATCGCGCAGGGGGATGCTCCAGGTGCTGGAGCGCGCGCAGGGGGCGGGCCAGAAGGCCCAGGAGGACGCGCTCATCGGCCAGGGCTCGATCTTCGACCTGGGCGGCGCCGCCGAGCCCTCGGCCAACGGTCGGGCCCGCGGCCCCTTCGCCCCCGCCCACCCGTCGATCTCCACCGACGAGTTCGACCGCACCGCGCTGCTGGCCGCGGAGAAGGAGGCGCTGGGCATGTTCGTCTCCGACCACCCGCTCAAGACCGTGCGCGCCGCACTGCGCGCGCGCGTGGACTGCTCGCTGGCCGAGCTGGCCGAGCGCCGCGACGGCGAGTGGGTCCGCGTGGGCGGGATCGTGGCCCAGACCAAGCGGATCCGCACCAAGCGGGGCGACCCGATGATGTTCGCCACGCTCGACGACCTCGACGGGCAGGTGGAGATCCTGGTGTTCGGCAACGCCCTGGCCGGCGCCGAAGAGGCACTCCAGGCCGACCGGATCGTGGTCGTCCGGGGGCGCGTGGACCACAAGGACGCCACCAAGACGTGCGTGATCGTCCAGGAGGCCGAGGAGTTCGCGGCCACGCCCGGGGAGGTCT
>VAXS01000162.1 GCA_005883255.1 Actinomycetota bacterium
GCCCGCTCAGAGCTGGATCGCCTTGAGCTCGAGGAACTCCTCCAGCCCGTGGTGGCCGAGCTCGCGGCCGTGGCCGGACTGCTTGTAGCCGCCGAAGGGGGCCAGCGGGTTGAAGGTGGCGCCGTTGATCTCCACCTGGCCCGTGCGCAGCCGCCGGGCCACCCGCCGCGCCCGCTCGGGGTCGCCCGACCACACGCCGCCGGCCAGCCCGTACACCGTGCCGTTGGCGATCTCCACAGCCTCGTCCTCGTCGCCGTAGGGGATGAGGACCAGGACCGGGCCGAAGATCTCCTCCTGGGCGATCGCCATCTCGGGGGAGACCTCGGAGAACACCGTGGGCCGCACGAAGAACCCGCGCTCCAGCCCCTCCGGCGGCTCGGCGCCGCCGGCCACCAGCTTGGCGCCCTCCTGAGTGCCCTGCTCGATGTAGCCCCGCACCCGCTCGCGCTGGGACGCCGAGACCAGGGGACCCACGCGGACGCTCGCGGCGAACGGGTCGCCGACCTCCAGGCGCTCGACCGCGGCGGCGGCGATCTGCTCGGCCTCGGCCAGCCGCTCCCGCGGGACCAGCATGCGCGTGAGCGCGCTGCAGGTCTGCCCGGAGTTGAGGTAGCACTTGCCCAGCCCGTCGACCACGGCGTCGGGCAGCGGCGCGTCGTCCAGCACGACGTTCGCCGACTTGCCGCCGAGCTCCAGCGCCACGCGCTTGACGGTCCCGGCCGCCACCTCCTGCACGCGGCGCCCGGCCCGCACCGAGCCCGTGAACGACACCATGTCGATCTCGGGATGGGCCGCGATCGCCTCGCCCACCACCGGGCCGTAGCCGCACACCAGGTTGAACGCGCCGGCCGGCAGGCCGACCTCGTCCACGACCTCCGCGAGCACGAACGCGCTCAGGGGAGCCACCTCGCTGCACTTGACCACGGTGGTGCAGCCGGCGGCCAGCGCCGGCGCCACCTTGGCGCAGATCTGGTGCAGGGGGTAGTTCCAGGGCGTGATTCCTCCCACCACCCCCACCGGCTCGCGGACCACGAGGGAGTTGCCCACCTCCTCCTCCCACACGATCCGGTCGACCGCCTGGGCCATCGCGCCGAAGTCCATCGCCGGCAGCCCCGCCTGGATGGTCCGCGACAGGCCGAACGGCATCCCCACCTCGCGCGAGACGATCGCGGCGATCTCGTCCGCCCGCGCGGCCAGCCCGTGGGAGATGGCGGTGCAGGCCTCCACCCGCTCGGCCAGCGGCGTGGCCGACCAGCCCGGGAAGGCGGCGCGCGCGGCGCGCGCCGCCCGGTCCACGTCCTCGGGCGTGCCCTCGGGGACGCGGCCCATGACCTCCTCGGTGGTGGCGTCGATCACCTCGATCGTGCCGTCGCCGGCGGGCGGGGTCCACTCGCCGCCGATGTAGAAGCGGTCGCGCTCGATGGGGTCGCCCCCGTGGTCGAGCCGCACGTCGGGTCCTGCCTGGGTCGCCATCGTGTTCTCCTCTCGTCAGCCCGCCGGCGTGGCCACGGGCTCGTCGGCGCGGTCGGTGGCGCCCGCGATCGCCTCCGCCGTGCGGTGGGCCAGCGCCATGATCGAGACCATCGGGTTGGTCCCCGATGCCGTGGGGAACGCGCTGCCGTCGCCGATCCACACGCCCGGCACGTCGTGCAGCTGCCCCCAGGGGTCGGCCACCGACGCGCCGGGGTCGCGGCCCAGGCGGCAGGTGCCCATCTGGTGGGCGCTGAACAGCCGGTGGCCCCCGGCCCGCAGGGGGATGCGCTGGATCCGCTCCACGAACGCGTCCAGGTCGTCGCCGCGGCGCCACCGCGGCAGCCCCGGCGCCAGCGCGAACATCTCCTGGGCGTCGGCCGCGGCGTGCAGCCGGGCGATGCGGTCCATCCCCAGCCGCAGGTTGGCCACGTCGACCTCGTCGCGGACGTCGTACCAGGGGACCGCCTCGCCGGCCTCGTCCACCGTCACCCGCCCGTGTCCACGGTCGCGCGTGAGCGGGATGAAGCTGGTGCCGTAGCGGAAGCGGTGCAGCACGTCCTTGTGCGCGCGGCCGCTGGTCCAGGGGACGGCGGAGCCCGCCAGCCCGGGCGCGTACTGCGCCGCCTCGATCAGGAACCCGTAGCCGTCGCGGACGTTCTCGAACTCGGGGCAGAGCCCGGCGTGCGGGGCCCCCCACCAGGCGCGCAGGTCGGTGGGGTAGCTGCCGAAGATCGCTACGCAGGGATGCAGCCGCAGGTGCTCGCCCACCGCCGGGCCGCCGATGCCCGAGCGCAGGAGCAGGGCCGGCGACTCCAGCGCCCCGCAGGCCACGACCACGCGGGGCGCGCGCACGACGACGCGGGCCTGGCGGCCCGACTCCGGGTCGGCGAACACCGCCTCCACGCCCGCGGCGCGGCCGTCCTGGGTGAGGATCCGCTGCGCGCGCGTGCGGACCAGCACCTCGGCGCCGTGCTCGACGGCGTCGCGCAGGAACGTCTTCTCGGTGGAGAGCTTGCTCCCCGACTGGTCGCCGAAGCCCAGGTAGCCGGCGGTGCCGGGGTCGTAGCGGTCGAGGTCGGCGTTGCGGACGACCGGCGCGAAGCGCCAGCCCAGCCGCTCGCAGCCCTCCTTCATCCGCTCCTGGGGGCCGTTGAGGTCGCTGGCGCGGTCGGTGGCGCCGATGCGCTGCAGGACGTGGTCGAGGTGGCGGTCGTAATCGGGCCCGTCCACGCCCTCCAGCCCGAACTCGCGCGCCCACTGCTCGCGTACCCAGGGCGTGGTGCGCAGGCAGTTCGTCCAGTTGATCGTGGTCCCGCCGCCCAGGGTGGTGCCGGCCTGCAGCGTCACGTTGCCGTCGGCGGTGGGCGTGGGGCCGCCGCGCCAGAACATCTCCTGGTAGGCGGGGAGCTCGAGCTGAGCGAAGTCCGACTCGTTGAAGTAGCCGGCCGCCTCCAGGACGACCACCTTGAGGCCGTTGCGCGCCAGAGTCCCGGCGACCACGCCACCGCCGGCTCCGGAGCCGACGACGCACACGTCCGCCTCCAACGTCTCCTCGTCGCCGCCGGGCTCCCGGACCGGGATCGCCTTCGCCACTTCCGGCGGCGCGCCGAGCGGTCCCGGGTAGCCGAACGTGGCCCAGTTGGGGTTGCTGGCGGTCCGCGGGTCGGGCGCGCCGTAGTGGAGGAACAGGGCCATGCCGGTGAGCCCCGCCACGCCCTGCGCGGCCTCGGGCGAGGCCAGGGCGAGGTTGCGCAGGACCTGCTCGCGTGACGCCTGGGACGGCGCCCGGCCGAACCCCTGGTCGCCCAGCACGTCGAGGAGCTGGAGGAGCCCGGCGCGGATCGTGGGATCCGGCAGCGCCGCCAGCAGCTCCTCGATGCCGCTGTCGACGCCGAGGTCGGTGGCGGTCCGGCCCCAGAACCCGTCGGGATCGTCCGGGCGCTCGATCGCCGGGACGATGGTGTCGCAGAACGCCCGCAGCGTCTGGCGCTGGGC
>VAXS01000163.1 GCA_005883255.1 Actinomycetota bacterium
GGTCGAGATGTTCCGCAAGATCCTCGACCAGGGCCAGGCGGGCGACAACGTCGGCTGCCTGCTGCGGGGGACCAAGCGGGAGGACATCGAGCGCGGCCAGGTGCTCTGCAAGCCCCGCTCGATCACCCCGCACACCAAGTTCAAGGCCGAGGTGTACGTCCTCAAGAAGGAGGAGGGCGGGCGCCACACGCCGTTCTTCAGCGGCTACCGGCCGCAGTTCTACTTCCGGACCACCGACGTCACCGGGGTGGCCAACCTGCCCGAGGGCACGGAGATGGTCATGCCGGGCGACAACGTCACCATGGACGTGGAGCTCATCCAGCCCATCGCCATGGACCAGGGGCTTCGGTTCGCGATCCGCGAGGGCGGCCGTACGGTCGGCTCGGGGGTGGTGACCGAGGTCATCGAGTAGCTCCGCGGCCGCCCGTCGGGCGGTCGCTTCGCGACAACGTCAGATACGACCACTGGGGCGGGTCCCCGCAGTCGAGGGACTCGCCTCAATCACGCAGGCAAGGCATTCACTTGGCATCGCTCACCCAGAACAAGATCCGGATCCGCCTCAAGGCGTACGACCACTCGGCCATCGAGACGGCGGCCAAGGAGATCGTGGAGACCGCCACGCGCACCGGCGCGACGGTGTCGGGACCGGTGCCGCTGCCCACCGAGAAGCACGTGTACGCGGTGGTCCGCTCCCCGTTCAAGGACAAGGACTCCCAGGAGCACTTCGAGATCCGCACCCACAAGCGGCTGATCGACATCCACCAGCCCACGCCGAAGACGGTCGACTCGCTCCAGCGACTCGACCACCTGCCGGCGGGCGTGGACATCGAGATCCGGCTCGCGGGCTGACGGAGGATGCGATGGCGGCGATCCTGGCGCGCAAGCTCGGCATGACCCAGCGGTTTCGCGACGACGGGCGCGTCGACCGGGTGACCGTGCTCGAGGCGGGCCCGTGTCACGTGGTGGGCCTCCGCACGGCCGACCGCGACGGCTACGACGCCGTGCAGCTGGGCTTCGGGGCCGTCCGGGAGCGCCGCCTGACCAAGCCGGAGCTGGGGCACCTGAAGAAGGCCGGCGTGCCTCCGGTGCGTCATCTGGCGGAGTTCCGCGACGAGGCGGGCGAGCTGCAGGTGGGAGACGAGGTCCGGGTGGACGTGTTCGAGCCCGGCCAGCGGGTCAAGGTCTCGGCGGTGTCCAAGGGCAAGGGCTTCCAGGGCACGATCAAGCGCCACAACTTCAGCCGGGGTCCGGTGACGCACGGCTCCCACAACGTGCGCGCCCCGGGCTCCATCGGCGCCTCGGCCACGCCCTCGCGCGTCTTCAAGGGGGTGCGCGGGCCGGGCCGCATGGGCGGCAAGCGGGTCACCCAGCGCGGCCTCGAGGTGGTCGAGGTGATGGCGGGCGAGAACCTGCTGCTGGTGCGGGGCTCGGTGCCCGGCCCGAAGAACGGCACGGTGGAGGTCCGCACCGATGGCTAAGGCGACCTGGCTCGGGAAGCAGGGCGGCGTGGACCTCGACGCCGAGGCGTTCGGCGCGCGGTTCAACGAGGGACTGGTGCACGAGTGCGTGCGCGCGGAGCTCAACGCGGCGCGCCAGGGGACGGCGGCCACTCGCTCCCGCGGCGAGGTGCGGGGCGGCGGCGCGAAGCCCTGGCGCCAGAAGGGCACCGGCCGGGCGCGGGCGGGCTCGATCCGCTCGCCGATCTGGACGGGCGGGGGCGCGGCCTTCGGTCCCTCGCCCCGGCACTACACCGTCAAGGTCAACCGCAAGGCCCGGCGGGCCGCGTTTCGCAGCGCGCTGTCGCTGCACGCCGAGCGGGGCTCGATCGCGATCGTGGACGCGGGCGCGTTCGATGCCCCCGCCACCAAGCAGGCGGCCGACACCCTGGCCAAGTGGGACCAGCCGGCGCCCACGCTGGTCGCGCTGGCCGACGACGAGGCGGCAGCCGCCAAGTCGTTCCGCAACCTGGCCCGCGTCTCCGTGCTGCCGGCGTCCGCGGTGGGCGTGGCCGACCTGGTGGGCGCGGCGTCGCTGGTGGTCTCCGAGGCGGCCCTGGCCGAGCTGACCGCGCGCGCGCTGGCCAAGAAGGAGGACGCGTGATGGACGCCAGCCAGGTCATCATCCGTCCCGTCGTCACCGAGAAGAGCTACGCGCTCGCGGCCGCCGGCAAGTACACGTTCCGGGTGCATCCCGGCGCGCACAAGACGCAGATCCGGCAGGCCATCGAGCAGCTGTTCCCGGACGTGCACGTGGTGGAAGTCCGCACGCTGTCGGTGAAGTCCAAGCCCAAGCGCCGGGGGTACACCTCGGGGCGCACGCGGGCCTGGAAGAAGGCCGTGGTCGAGGTCCGTCCCGGCGACGAGATCCCGATCTTCGCCGGGCTGGAGGCCGGAGGCGGCTGATGGCGCTCCGCAGCCCCAAGCCCACCAGCCCCGGCCGGCGCTTCGCCACCTACCGCGACTTCGCGGAGGTCACGAAGGGCGAGCCCGAGAAGACGCTCACCGAGGGCCTCAACCGCAGCGGCGGGCGCAACACGCACGGCCGCAAGACCTCCCGGCACCGGGGGGGCGGCAACAAGCGCCGGTACCGGCGCATCGACTTCAAGCGCCGCAAGGATGGCGTCCCCGCCAAGGTGGCGGCGATCGAGTACGACCCCAACCGCTCCTCGGACATCGCGCTGCTGCACTACGCCGACGGGGAGAAGAGCTACATCCTGGCGCCGCAGAGGCTGCGCGTGGGCGCCTCCGTCCAGTCGGGCGAGAGCGTGGAGATCGCCCCCGGCAACTGCCTGCCGCTGGCCCGCATGCCGGTGGGGACCGTGGTGCACAACGTCGAGCTCCAGCCCGGCCGCGGCGGCCAGATGGGGCGCGCCGCGGGCGCGGCGATCCAGCTGATGGCCAAGGAGGCCGGGATGGCGACGCTGCGCCTGCCCTCGGGCGAGATGCGGATGGTCCGCACCGAGTGCCGGGCCACCGTGGGCGCGATCGGCAACACCGACCACCAGAACGTCAAGGTGGGCAAGGCCGGCCGCAAGCGGCACATGGGCGTGCGCCCGCAGACGCGCGGGACCGCGATGAACCCGGTCGACCACCCGCACGGCGGCGGCGAGGGCTCGACCACACCCGGGCGCCACCCGGTGACGCCCTGGGGAGTCCCGACGCTCGGCTACCGCACCCGTAAGAAGAACAAGGGCTCCGACCGCTACATCGTGCGCGGCCGCCGCCGGGGGAAGAAGCGTTGAGCAGGTACCTCACCCAGCCCCCGCACCCGTGGCTGACGCGCAATACCTGCGCTGGATCTGCGTCCTCGGGTTCGCCAATGCCACCAGCATTGGCTTCACCCTGTGTCCTTGACCAGCTTGGTCTTGCGCGCCCCCACGGGCACGCGGACCGGGAGAGGAACCTGCCATGAGCAGATCGAGCAAGAAGGGGCCGTGGGTCGAGGAACGCCTGCTCGCGCGCGTCGAGGCGATGAACCAGTCGGGCAGCAAGCAGATGGTCAAGACCTGGTCGCGGACCTCGACGATCTTCCCCGAGATGGTGGGCCACACGATCGCGGTGCACGACGGGCAGAAGCACGTGCCCGTGTTCGTCACCGAGGCGATGGTGGGCCACAAGCTGGGCGAGTTCGCGCCCACCCGCAAGTTCCGGGGCCACGCCGGCTCCGCGAGGATGCGATGACCGACGAGCAGGACAAGCAGCCGGAAGAGAAGCCCAAGCGCCGGCGCACGCGCGCCAAGGCGGGCGAGGGCGGCGAGGCCCCGCAGCGGCGCGCGCGGCGCACGGAGGCGGCCGCGGCCGAGGACGAGGCGACCGCCAAGGACGCGCCGGCGGCCGAGGCGGGCGGCGAGGCCGAAGCGGAGGCCGCCGCGCCCCAGAAGCCGAGGCGCCGCCGCCGGACCGCGAAGCCGAAGGC
>VAXS01000050.1 GCA_005883255.1 Actinomycetota bacterium
CCTGGCCGGCGGCGTGGAGTCGATGACGCGGGCGCCGCTGGTGATGCTCAAGCCCGAGCGCAGGTTCCCCCGCGGCGCGCCCGAGATGGCCGACACCACGATCGGCTGGCGCTTCGTGAACCCGCGGATGAGCTACTCCACCGAGGGGATGGGCGAGACCGCGGAGAACGTGGCCGAGCGCCACGAGGTCACGCGGGCCGACCAGGACGCGTTCGCACTCGAGTCGCACCGGCGCGCCGTGGCCGCCCAGGACGCGGGCACGTTCGCCCGGGAGATCGTCTCGGTGGAGGCGCCGGCGGCCAACGGCCGCCGGGGCGAGGCCGTCCTGGTCGAGGTCGACGAGGGTCCGCGCCGGGACACGACGCTGGAGCGCCTGGCGTCGCTGCGGCCGGTGTTCCGCGAGGGCGGATCGGTCACCGCCGGCAACTCCTCGCAGATCAACGACGGGGCCGCCTGCGTGGTGGTCGGGTCCGAGCGCGGGGCGGAGCGCCTGGGCCGCCGGCCGCTGGCCCGCGTGGTGGCGAGCGGCGCCGCGGGCGTGGATCCCGCCTACATGGGGATCGGACCGGTGCCGGCCTCGCAGCGGGCGCTGGAGCGCGCCGGGCTGGGCGTCGACGAGCTCGACCTGGTGGAGATCAACGAGGCGTTCGCCGCCCAGGTCCTGCCGTGCATGCGAATGCTCGGGATCCCGCCCGAGAAGCTCAACGTCAACGGCGGCGCCATCGCGATCGGCCACCCGCTGGGAGCCAGCGGCGCCCGCCTGGTCGGGACGCTGGCCCACGAGCTGCAAGAGCGCGGCGGCCGCTACGGCCTGGCCGCGCTGTGCATCGGCGTCGGGCAGGGCCTGGCGACGGTGATCGAGAGGGTCTGAATCCAGATTCCAGGTGCATGATCCGGCCTCGTCGGGTAGGGAATTTCGATTGCGTCCCTCCAGCCCGCGAGGGGCAAGGCCGGGTGGGGCGACACAACCGAATGGAGGTAGGGGTAGATGACGACGAGACTGCTCGTCTCGGCGGTTGTCGGCGCGTTCCTGGCCCTCGTTGTGCTCGTGGGTCCCGCCTCGGCGGCTCCCAACGGGGGCGGGTGCCAGCTCCACGGCACGGCCAACATCTCGCCTGGCCTGACGAATACCGCCCAGAACTTCAACTACAGCTTCACCGGCAGCCTGGCCAGCTGCCAGTCCTCGTCCGGCGGCCCGGCGAGCGGGACCGTGTTCGCCGGGACTAACGGGCTCCCGACGCCCAGCGGGAACGGCAGCTGCGGCAGCAGCACGACCAGCGGGATCGCGGTGGCCCAGTGGGCGGACGGGACGACGACCGTGGTGCAGTACACCACCAGCGGAGCGGCGGCCGCGGTCAGCCTCCAGGGCAGCGTCATCGGCTCGGTGACGTCGTCCACCGGCACCACGTACACGACGACCCGCTACGCGGGCGACAGCGCGCTCGGAGCCCTGGCCTTCGAGCCGCCGGACCCGACGGCGTGCGCTGGCGCCGGGGTCACGAGCGCCGGGATCGACGGCAGCATCGGTCTGGGCAGCAGCTAGCGACGACCGGAAGCGTCGGACCACGGGGGCGGGCCGTACGGCCCGCCCCCGGCTCGTTCTCCGTCGCACCTGCGGTAGCTTGCCGCGCCATGGACCTAGAGCTGAGCGACGAGCAGCGGCTGATCCAGGAGACCGCCCGCGAGTTCACCGACAAGGAGATCGTCCCCCGCGCGCGGGAGAACGACCGCAACCACCACTTCGACCTGGAGCTCATCGCGCAGATGGCCGAGCAGGGCTACCTGGGCGCGATCGTCCCCCGCGAGTACGGCGGGGCCGGCCTCGACTACCTCACCTACGGCCTGATCGTGGAGCAGGTGGGCCGCGGGGACTCCGCCATGCGGACGGTGGTGTCGGTCCAGACCTCGCTGGTGTGCTCGGCGATCCTGCGCTGGGGCACCGAGGAGCAGAAGCAGCACTACCTGCCCAAGCTGTGCTCGGGCGAGTGGCTGGGCTGCTTCGGCCTCACCGAGCCCGACACCGGCTCGGACGCCGCCAACCAGAAGACGCGCGCGCGGCGCGACGGGGACGGGTGGACGCTGAACGGGGCCAAGATGTGGATCTCGATGGGCAACCACGCCAAGGTGGCGCTGGTGTTCGCCCAGACGGATCCCGAGCTCGCCCACAAGGGCGTCGCCTGCTTCCTGGTCGACACCGACCAGCCGGGCTTCCAGCCCTCGACCATCGAGGGCAAGATGGGGCTCCACGGCTCGGACACCGCGTCGATCGCGCTGGACGACGTCCAGGCCTCCGACGACGAGATGCTGGGCGAGGTGGGCGAGGGCTTCAAGATCGCGATGAGCGCGCTGGACTCCGGGCGCTACTCGGTGGCCGCCGGCTGCGTGGGGATCTGTCAGGGGTGCGTGGACGAGTCGGTGCGCTACTACAAGGAGCGCGAGCAGTTCGGCCGGCCGATCGCGTCGTTCCAGCTGGTCCAGTCGATGATCGCGGACATAGTGGTGGACACCGACGCGTCCCGGATGCTGGTCCTGCGTGCCGGCTACCTGAAGGACTCGGGGAAGCCGAACACCACCGAGACGTCGATCGCCAAGCTCTACGCCACCGAGGCGGCGGTGCGCTGCGCCAACACCGCCATCCAGGTGCACGGCGGCGCCGGCTACGTCGACGACCATCCGGTGGAGCGCTATTTCCGCGACGTGCGCGTGACCACGCTATACGAGGGCACGTCGCAGATCCAGAAGCTGATCATCGGCCGCGCGGCGACCGGGATCAACGCGCTGGCCTGAACGTGGCCTCCGCCCCCTCGGTCATCGGCGTCGTGGGCGCCGGCACCATGGGGGCGGGGATCGCCCAGCTGGCCTGCCAGGCGGCGGGCACGCGGACGCTCCTGCACGACCCCTTCCCCGAGGCGCTGGAGCGGGGCGTCGCGCACGTCCGGGCCCAGCTGGCGCGGGGCGTGGAGCGGGGCCGCTGGTCGGCGGACGACGCGGAGGCGGCCGAGGGGCGGCTGGAGCCGGCCGACTCGCTGGAGGGGCTCGCGGAGTGCGAGCTGGTGATCGAGGCGGCACCCGAGGTCCCCGAGGTCAAGCGCGAGCTGTTCGAGCGCCTGTCGGCGATCGTGGCGCCGGACTGCGTGCTGGCCACCAACACCTCCTCCCTGCCGGTGACCGGGGTGGCGGCCGCCGCCGCGCACCCCGAGCGCGTGGTGGGCATGCACTTCTTCAACCCCGCGCCGGTGATGCGGCTGGTCGAGGTCATCGCCGGGGAGCAGTCGGCCGAGGCGGCTATCGCCCGGGCGCGCGCGACCGGCGAGGCGATGGGGCGGCGCGTGATCCTGGCCGCCGACGGCCCCGGCTTCCTGGTCAACCGCTGCGGGCGCCCGTTCGGGATGGAGGCGCTGCGGCTGGCCCAGGAGCGCCTCGCCGGGTTCGAGCAGATCGACCGGATCTGCCGCTTGGGCGCCGGGTTTCGGATGGGCCCGTTCGAGCTCATGGACCTGGTGGGCGTGGACACCGGCTACGACGTCCAGCGCAGCTTCTGGGAGCTGTCGTTCGGGGAGCCGCGCTGGCGTCCCTCACCCATCACGGCCCGGATGGTGGCGGCCGGCCGGCTGGGCCGGAAGGCGGGGCGGGGCTACTACGAGTATCCCGACGACGGCGGTCCCCACCGGCCTGACGATGCGGAGCCCCCGGCCCCGGGCGATGGCCACGGGCTGGTGGTGGTGGCCGGCGACCTGCCGGTGGCCGGCGCGCTGCGCGAGGCCGCGGCCGCGGTGGGCTATACGGTGGCGGACGCCGTGGACCTCGGCGGCGAGCCGCCCTGGCTGATCGTGGACTGCGGGCTGGGCGAGCTGGACGAGGAGAGCGGCGATCCGGAGCCGCTGCAGGGCGGCCCCCGGCTGGTGCTGTGCGCCGACGGGTCGCTGGCCGCGCTCGATCCGGCGGGCACCGCCGCGGGATTCCACGTCCTGCCC
>VAXS01000051.1 GCA_005883255.1 Actinomycetota bacterium
TCGAGGTTCGCCCCGTGGCCCAGGAGCACGCCGGTGACGGCGGCCACGATGCCCGGGCGGTCGCGCCCGATGGCGGAGAGGGCGAAATGCGGCACCCGGCCAGGATACGGCGAGCGGGCCAGCGGGTATCAGGACGACGTACCTCAAGGACGAGCAGGAGGTAGGAGATGCTCTGGTTGATTCTGGGGATCGTGCTGCTGGTGATCGCCATCGCGGGCGGCGCGATCGTCCATCCCGTGCTGTTCGTGCTGGGCATCCTGGCCCTGGTGATGTTCCTGCGGGGCTGGGGCGCGCGGGGCCCGGCTTACTGACTCAGGCGGCGAGCGCGGAGGCTCCCAGCGCGCGGGAGACCTCCGCCTCCTCGCCCGACACCACCAGGTACTCGACGTTGCGCAGCCGCCCCACGCGGCCGACCCGCTCGCCGGCCGGGTTGTGGATCCCGATCTGCGCCCCCACGTAGCGCTTGGAGTCGAACGCCAGGACGCCGACCGCCCCGCGCGGCGAGCACAGCTCGACCAGCTCGTCCAGACCCACCCAGGCCTCGTCGTTGTAGGAGAGGACCAGCACCCGGGCGCGGATCGCGGCCAGCACGCGCGCCAGCGCGTCGCGGAAGGCCGGCCGGGAGTTGAAGGGGCTGCGCGTGGCCGGGTCGCGACAGTCCGCGCGCTTGCAGGCCACGCCGTAGTGGTCGGGGGCGTCCCAGGCCACGAGGGTCTCCCACACGTGGTAGTTGCGGTAGTAGGAGTGCTGGTTGTAGGGCGGGTCGACGTAGGCCAGGTCGACCTCGGGCAGCAGCGGCGCCAGCTCCAGCGCGTCGCCCCGCAGCGCCGCCCCGGCGCCGTCCAGCAGCTCCGGCGCGCGCAGCTCCAGGCGGCGATGCGAGCGCGCGGCCCACGCCTTCAGGTAGGCCATCTGCACGCCCGTGGTGGAGTCCACCCGATCGGCGGCCTCCAGCAGGCTGGTGAGCAGCAGCGCGAACAGCGGGCTGCCGGCGTAGTCGTCGCGCAGCGCGTCGCGGATGGCATCCACCCGCGCGCCGTTGTCGGGCTGCAGGTAGCGGGAGCGGCGGCAGAAGGTCTCGGTGAAGTAGCCCTCGCGGCCCGGGAGCGCGTCCAGCCGCGCCAGCGCCGCGCCCAGCTCGGCCCGGTCCACCGCCCGTCCGTCGGCGGCCACGTAGCAGAGCGCCAGGGCCTCCGAGTAGCGCGCGCTGTCCACCGCCCAGGTGAAGGCGCCGCGCCGCTTGAGCTCCTGCGCCACGCGGGTGGTGCCCGTGAACAGGTCGAGCGCGGTGCGCGCGCCCACCCGGCCGGCCAGCTCCCCCAGTGCCGGCACCAGCCGGCGCTTGGAGCCCAGGTACTTGATCACGCGCGGGAAGCTACAGCCGCTTGCGGAAGAACTTGCCCGCCTCCTCCATGCCCGCCATGCGGTACAGGAGGTGGGCGTCGGAGCGGTCCTGCCCGGACTCCAGCGCGATCGCCCAGCAGCCGCGGGCCCGGGCGCGCTCCTCGGCCTCCAGCAGCAGCGAGCGCGCGGTACCGTGCCCCCGGGCCTCGCGCGCGACGATCAGGTCGGGTATCCAGGCCTCCGGCTCGATGCGGTTGAGCCGGCGGCGGAAGTGCATCGAGCAGAAGCCGACCACCGCGCCGGCCTCCACGGCCACCAGGTGCTCGGCGTCCGGATCGTCGAGCTGGGAGAGGTACAGGTCGCGCACGTCGCCGTACCTGTCGTAGGCCACGCGGGGTCGCCCGAGCTCCTCCAGGAGCTCGGTGACCTGGGCGAAGTCGCTCTCGTGGGCGGGTCGCACGAGCATGTAACGGCTGCGAACGCTATCGGGGGGTAGAACTTCGGCCATGTCCGGGCGCATCGTCGTGGGCACGTCGAGCTGGGCGGATCCGGGCTTCGTGGCCGAGTGGTACCCGAGGGGAATGCCCGCCCGCGAGCGCCTGGGCTGGTACGCGGAGCGCTTCGAGGCGGTGGAGCTGAACTCGAGCTTCTACGCGATCCCGGACGAGCGCACGGTGGCGCGCTGGGGAGAGATCACGCCCGACGGCTTCCGCTTCGACGTCAAGCTGCACCGGCTGCTGTCGCGCCATTCCGCCCAGGTGGACTCGCTCCCGCCCGACCTCCGCGAGCGCGCGCGGACCACCTCGCGGGGCCGGGTGGTGCTCGACGGCGAGCTGGAGGCGGCGCTGGCCGACGCCACGCTGGCGGCGCTCGAGCCGCTGTCCGGCGCCGGCAAGCTGGGCCCGCTGCTGCTCCAGCTCTCGCCCGCCTTCGGCCCTCGCGACCACCGGCTGGACGAGCTGGCCTCGCTGGTCGAGCGCCTGGTCCCGCACCCGGTGGCGATCGAGCTTCGCAACCGCAACTGGGCCGGCGAGCAGCGGCTGGAGGACACGCTGCGCTGGCTCTCCGAGCACGGCGCCGTCTGGGTGGGCGTGGACGCGCCGCCGGCCGAGCACTTCACGATCATGCCGCCGATCGACGCCGCCACCCGCGACGACCTCGCCTACCTGCGGGCGCACGGTCGCAACGTCGAGGGCTACCTGCACGGCAAGTCGGTGGCCGAGCGCTTCGGCTGGCGCTACTCCGACGAGGAGCTGCAGGAGATCGGCGGGCGGGCGCGGGGCCTGGCCGAGGAGGTGGACGAGGTCCACGTCATGTTCAACAACAACCGGGGCATGGACGCGCCGGTGGCGGCCCGGCGCATGCGCATCCTGCTGGGACAGGACCCCGGCCCGCCGGTCGACGCCGCCGGCGCCCAGCTGGAGATGGGATGAGCGCCGCGGTCGAGCGGCGCCTGGCCGAGCTCGCGGAGGAGATCCGGGGGCATCGCGGCTGCGGCTTCGAGCCCTGCGAGACCTGCCTGCACCCGGTGCCCGGCGAGGGCAGCGCCAGCGCCGAGATCGCGTTCGTCGGCGAGGCACCGGGCGCGCGGGAGGACCGGGAGGGCCGCCCGTTCGTGGGGCCGGCGGGCCAGCTGCTGGACCGGTTGCTGCAGTCGATCTCACTGGCGCGCGAAGACGTGTTCGTCACCAACGTGCTCAAGGCGCGCCCGCCCGGCAACCGGGACCCGAGGCCTGGCGAGGTCTTCCACTCCTGGCCGTGGCTGAAGGAGCAGGTCGAGCTCGTCCGCCCGCGGCTGGTGGTGCCGCTGGGGCGCTACGCGCTCGAGTGCTTCCTGCCGGGAGCGAGGGTCTCGGTGGAGCACGGACGGGCGATCCGGCAGGCGGGGTGGACGTACGTGCCGCTGTACCACCCGGCGGCGGCGCTCCGGATGTATCCGCTCACCGAGACCATGCTCGCCGACTTCGCCCGGCTCCCCGAGCACCTGGCCGCCGCGCCCGAGCCGCCCGCGGAGCTGATCGTGGAGCCGCTTGTCGCGTAGAGGCAGCGGAAGCCAGAAGATTGTTCCGAACAATCTGGTAGCCTCGCCGGCGATGCCGGCGCTGGTGTCCGACCAGGTGTTCCGCTCGCTGCTGGAGGCAGTGCTGGCCGGCCGCTACGAGCCGGGCGAGAAGCTGCCCACCCAGCGGGCGCTGGCCGCCGACCTGGGCGTGACGATGAGCTCGCTGCGCGAGGCGCTCAAGCGGCTGGAGCAGATGGGCCTGGTCGAGGCCCGGCAGGGCGACGCGATGCGCGTGCGCGACTGGCGCGAGCACGGCGGCCTGGACGTCATCGCCCACCTGCTGTTCCGCTCCGGCGGGCTGGACGCCGGCGTCATGGCCGACGTGCTCGAGGCCCGCGGGCTCATGCTCCAGGACCTGGCGGCCCTGGCGGCGGAGCGTCGCGACGACGCGCAGGCGCGACGGCTGGTCGAGCTGGCCGACCAGGTGGCCGGCGCGCCCGACGCGGCGGCGGCGCAGCTCGTCGACTTCGCGTTCTTCACCGAGCTGGCGCAAGCCGCGGGCAACCTGGTGTTCGTCCTGGTACTCAACTCGATCCGGGCGCTGTATTTCGCGCACGCGGAGCGCCTGCCGATCACCTCGGCGCCCCACTGCCGCCGCTGGCGCGCACCGACGCGGTGCGCTTCCTCGATCGTTACCTGGCCGCCTCGCCGCCGCTCAACCGCGCCGGGCTGCGCGCGCTGCTGCACGCGCTGGAGGCCGGTCCGCGGGCCCGGGGGCGGGGCCGGCGGTTCCGTCAGCTCGATCCGGCCGCGCGCGCCGCCTACCTGGAGCGGCTGGAGCGGGGGCGCGCCGGACGGGCGTTCGCGGCGCTGGAGGCGGTGGCGAAGCTGGCGTATTACGGCGACGACGGGGTCATGCGCGCGCTCGGCTACGACGCCGACGCGGTGGTGGCGCGGGGGCGCGACCTGCGCCTCCTGGAGGGGCGCTGGTGAGTGGCAACGGCGTGCGCCCCACCGGCGCCCGCGCCTACTCGGACGGGACCGGGACGTTCCACCCGCCGGAACGGCGGCTGGAGTCCGGCGGGTCGATCCGGGGCGAGCGGCGCCTACGGGTGGACGCCTGCGTGATCGGCTCGGGCGCCGGCGGCGCCGTGGTGGCCAAGGAGCTGGCCGAGGGCGGCATGCGGGTGGCGGTCCTGGAGGAGGGGGAGTGGTGGGAAACGGACGCGTTCACGGCGC
This sequence comes from Actinomycetota bacterium, assembly GCA_005883255.1. Lineage (GTDB taxonomy): Bacteria > Actinomycetota > Thermoleophilia > Solirubrobacterales > Solirubrobacteraceae > AC-38. The sequence goes on from VAXS01000051.1 coordinate 4,586, forward strand.
GGCCCCGCGAGATGTCCACGCGCCTGTACCGCGACGCCGGGCAGCTCACCACGGTGGGCAACCCGCCGATCGTGCTGCCGCTGGGCCGAGGCGTGGGCGGCACCACGGTGGTGAACTCCGGGACCTGCTTCCGGACGCCCGGGGCCGTGCTCGAGCGCTGGCGCCGCGAGCTGGGTCTGGAGGGCATGGACGAGGCGGCGCTGGAGCCCTTCTTCCGCCGGGTGGAGCGGATCCTCAACGTGGCGCAGGTCCCGCCGAAGCTGGCGGGGCGCAACGCCGAGGTGGTGCGGCGGGGCGTGGAGCGGCTGGGCTGGTCGGGCGACTTCCTGTACCGCAACGTGCGCGGCTGCGTGGGCTCGGGCGTGTGCGCCTTCGGCTGCCCGACCGGCGCCAAGCAGCACGTGGGGATCGCCTACATGCCGCGGGCCTGG
>VAXS01000052.1 GCA_005883255.1 Actinomycetota bacterium
GCAGCTGGGCGGGATCCTGGAGAACGACGCGGCGGACAAGGCCGCTCGCTTCATCAACCTGTGCGACGCCTTCAACGTCCCGCTGCTCTTCCTCCAGGACGTGCCGGGCTTCATGGTGGGCACCAAGGTCGAGCGGGCCGGGATCATCCGCCACGGGGCGAAGATGCTCTACGCGGTCTCGCGCGCGACCGTGCCCAAGGTCACGGTGGTGATCCGCAAGGCCTACGGCGCCGGCTACTACGTGATGTGCGGCAAGGCGTACGAGCCGGACCTGATCGTGGCCTGGCCCAGCGCCGAGATCTCGGTGATGGGCCCCGAGGGCGCGGTCAACATCATCTTCCGCAAGCAGATCGAGGCGGCGGACGACCCGGACGCGGCCCGGGCGGAGATGATCGAGGGCATCCGGCGCACGATCGACCCGTACATCGCCGCCGGCAACGCGCTGATCGACGACGTCATCGACCCGCGCGAGACGCGCCCCACGGTGATCCGCGCGCTGGAGATGGCGCAGACCAAGCGCGTCGAGCGCCCGTGGAAGAAGCACGGGGTGATGCCGGTATGAGCGTCGGCCAGAGGATCGCGGCGGCCTCCAACCGCTTCTACCTGCGGGTCCGGCATCCCGAAGCGTTCCGGGCGGCGGCCGAGCCCGGCACCGCGCACGACTTCGCGGCGCTGGCGGGGCACAAGTACTGCCTGCTGACCACGTTCAGGCGCGACGGCACCCCGGTCCCCACGCCGGTGTGGTTCGGCGTCGGCGAGGGGCGGCTCTACGTCCGCACGGAGGCCGCGGTGGGAAAGGTCAAGCGGATCCGCAACGACCCCCACGTCCGCATCGCGCCCTGCACGTTCCGCGGCAAGCCGCTCGGTCTCACGGTCGAGGGAACGGCCCGGGTGCTGCCCGCCGCGGAGGAAGAGCGCGCCGAGCGGGCGATCGCCGCCAACTACGGCCTGGGCCGCCGGCTCTACGAGGGCGCCGGCGGCGGCATGGGAATCGAGCTGGTGTACCTGGAGGTCACTCCCGCGTGAGCGTCGAGGATCCAGTGGTCATCACCTGCTCGATCTCCGGCGCGATCGCCAACCGCGACCAGTGCCCGGCGATCCCCTACACGCCCCAGGAGTACGGGGCGGAGGCCCGGCGGATCGTGGACGAGGGCGGGACGATGATCCACATCCACGCCCGCAAGCCGGACGGCGCTCCCTCCTATGAGGTCGAGGACTTCCGGGCGATCACCGAGGCGATCCTGGGCGAGGTCGACGACGTCATCGTCAACTACTCGACCGGCGCGATCGGCGTCCCGGTGGAGAAGCGGCTCGCCTACCTGCGGGCGCTGCGGCCCGAGGTGGCGGCGCTGAACATGGGCTCGATGAACTACGCGAAGTACTCGCGCGCGCGCAAGGACTTCGTCTTCCAGACGGTGTTCACCAACCCGTTCGACGAGATCATCGAGTTCCTGCGGGCGATGAACGAGCTGGGCATCAAGCCCGAGCACGAGTGCTTCGACCTGGGCCACGTCGGGTCGCTGCCGCCGCTGCTGGACATGGGGGTGCTCGAGCCGCCCCTGCACGTGGACTGCGTGATGGGGGTGGTCGGCGGCGCGCCGCCCACCGCCCGCAACCTGGCGGCCATGGCCGACAACGTGCCGGCCGGCAGCCACTGGGGCGTGATCGGGATCAGCCGCGACCAGTGGCGGCTGGTGGCGGCCGCGCTCACGATCGGCGGCTCGATCCGGGTCGGGCTGGAGGACAACTTCTACCTGCCGGACGGGGAGATGGCCCGCTCCAACGGCGAGCTGATCGCCAAGGCCCGGCAGATGACCGAGGACGCCGGGCGCCGGCCGGCCACCGTGGGCGAGGCCCGCCAGCTCCTGGGCGTGGCCGACCCCACCGAGACCCGCCGGCAGGTGTCCGGCACCGGCGCGGCGGCGTGAGCGGCAGCCCCCTCCCTCTCGAGGGCGTCCGCGTCCTCGACCTCTCGCGCCTCCTCCCCGGCGGCTTCTGCTCGCTGCTGCTGGCCGACTTCGGGGCCGACGTCCTCAAGGTCGAGGACACCGGGATGGGCGACTACGTCCGCTGGTCGTGGCCGCAGTACGAAGACGCCGCGGAGAGCGCCCGCTCGGCCTACTTCCTGGCGCTCAACCGCAACAAGCGCTCGGTCCGGGTCAACCTCAAGGAGGCCGACGGGCGGAAGGTGCTGCTGCGACTGGCGCGCGAGGCCGACGTGCTGCTGGAGTCGTTTCGCCCGGGCGTGCTCGACCGCCTGGGGGTGGGCTACGAGCGCCTGCGCGAGGAGAACCCCCGGCTCGTCTACTGCGCGATCACCGGCTACGGCCAGGACGGCCCCTACACGCAGCGCTCCGGGCACGACATGAACTACCTGGGCCTCGTGGGGCTGCTCGGGCTCACCGGCGAGCGGGGCGGACCGCCGGTGCAGCCGGCCGGGCAGATCGCCGACCTGGGCGGCGGCGCGCTGATGGCCGCCTTTGGCATCCTCGCGGCGCTGCGCGAGCGCGACCGCTCCGGCGAGGGGCAGCTGGTCGACGTCTCCATGTCGGACGGCGCCCTGGCCTGGCTGGCGATGGTGGCGGCGCGCTACTTCGCGGACGGCGCCGTGCCGGCCCGGGGCGAGCTCGAGCTGGCCGGCGGGATCGTGTGCTACCGCTCCTACGAGTGCGCCGACGGCTGGTTGTCGCTTGGAGCGCTGGAGCGCAAGTTCTGGCAGGCGTTCTGCCGGGGCGTCTGTCGCGAGGACCTGGTCGAGAAGCAGTTCGAGCGGCCGAGCTGGTCCGTTCGCGGGACATGGTGGTGGAGCTCGACCAGCCGGGCGCCGGCGCCGTCCGCCAGCTGGGCGTCCCGGTCAAGCTGGGTCGCACGCCGGGCGGGGTCCGGGCGCCGGGCCCGGTCCTGGGCGAGCACACCGACGAGGTCCTGGCGGGCCTCGGCTACTCGGAGAGCGAGGTGGCGGCCTTGAAGGAGTCCGGCGCCGTGGCCGGACCGGCCGCCGACGTCCACCGCTCATTCCTGGCATGAGCGCGACGGCGTCCACACCTCCGGACGGGCTGCTCAAGATGTCCGAGCTGGCCGAGCGCTCGGGCGTGAGCGCCGGCACGATCAAGCACTACCTGCGCGAGGGGCTGCTGCCCGAGCCGGTCAAGACGTCGCGCAACATGGCGTACTACCCGCCCGAGTTCGTGGAGCGCATCCGGCTGATCAAGCGCCTGCAGGAGGAGCGCTTCATGCCCTTGCGCCTGATCAAGGGGGTGCTGGAGGACGACCCGGACCGCGCGCGCACGCTGGTGGAGCTCGAGGACCGGATCCTCGAGCGCGCGGTGGCCGCCCAGGAGCAGGGTCGGGTCTCGCGCGCGGAGGTCCGCCGCCGCTACGACATCCCCGACAACGTGCTCGCCCGGCTGGAGGACCTGGAGATCCTGGCGCCCAACTCCCGCGGGTACGACCCCGACGACGTGAAGGTGATCGAGGCGATCTCGCGCTTCCGGGCCGGCGGCTACGACGAGGCGCTGGGCTTCACGGTGTACGACACGCTGCGCTACCGCGAGGCGCTGGGACCCCTGGTGGTGGAGGAGGTGCGGACGCTGCTGGACCGCGTCTCCCGGGAGGACGTCGAGCGCGCGGTGGAGATGATCGCCGCCGGCGCCGAGCCGCTGCGCGAGCTGGTGGGCGCGATCCACTCCAAGCTGCTGCTGGCGGAGCTGCGCCGCGCCAGCGAACGCCGCGGCTAGGTCTCACCACACGACCTCGTGGCGCTCGGTCACGCCGAAGCCTTCGACGAGCTCGATTCCTCCGGGCAGCGAGCCGGCGAACGTGCCGAAGGGCTGCTCGTAGTCGCTGCGGAACAGGAGGAGGCGGTCGCGGCGGCGGCGGGTGGCCTCGGCGGTGAAGCGGAGTCGCTGGCCGCCGGCGAACGCGATCTCGTGCAGGTCGGCGGCGAAGCGGGCGGGCGGGACCTGGGTCGGGACGCCGTCGAGCCACATCGTCCGCTCGCTGGCGTCGGGATCGTCGTGGATCCCGTCGACCAGGTTCCAGGCCAGCGCGCGGCCGTCCGCCGCCGCGCCCACGCCGGCCGACCAGCGCCAGGCGGTGTGCCGGTCGTGGTAGCCGGCGCTGTCGTCCACGACGGCCCGCGCGACGAGCTCGCGCTCGCGGCCGCCCAGCCGCACGCGCCCCTGAACGGGAACGCCGCCCTGCTTACGGGTCCAGACGTAGGCGCCGCCGGCCGGCGAGACCACCTCGACCCCCGGCCCCTCGTCCAGTCGCAGGTCGATCTCCACGTCGCCGTCGCGGACCCGAAGCGAGCCGGGTCGCTCGACCTGCACGGCCCGGCGACCGCGCGCCAGTCGCGTGCGCTCGTACAGCCGCCTGGCGGGGCGGTCCCACACCGCCCACCAGACCTGCCAGGCCGGGCCGACGTGGACCGAGCCGGCGCAGAGCATGAGCTCCGGTCCGTACACGCCGACGTAGCGCCAGCGCTTGAGCAGCCGCCCCGCCCGGATCAGCGGCATCCGCGCCGGCGGGAGCGCGAGGCCGTCCGGCCGCCCCGGGCCGGGCCCCCGCCAGGGAAGGCCGGGCAGGCGGTCACCCATGCCGACCGCCCTCACCCGCCGCCACTGCGCCGCGCCAGCCATCGCCCGACGCTGGGCCACCGCCCGCCCGGCGAGTTTTCGCGGGGGTGCCCGGGTATGCTTCTCGGGTGATTGACTGACCAGTCAATCCAATCAGGGAGACCAGGAGGGGAGTTCCCGCTGCGCGCGGCCGCCATCCAACTCAACAGTACGGGCGACGCTACCCGCAACCGGGGTTCCGCTGAGCGGCTGGTGCGGGAGGCCGCCGGGGACGGGGCGCAACTGATCGTCCTCCCCGAGAAGTGGAACCGCATCGACGAGCCCGAGCGGATGACCGCCGGCGCCGAGCCGCTGGACGGCCCCTCGATCGAGTGGGCGCGCGACCTGGCGCGCGAGCTGCGCGTCGACCTCGTGGCCGGCTCGATCGTCGAGCGCGCCGAGGACGGCGGCCTGCCCTACAACACCAGCGTCCACGTCGGCCCCGACGGCGAGCCGCGCGGCGTCTACCGCAAGCTCCACCTGTTCGACGTCGAGGTGGGCGGGACCGTCTACCGCGAGTCCGACTCCGAGCGCCCGGGCGACGAGATCGTGGTCTCCCAGCTGGCGGACGGCACCGCCCTGGGGATGACGGTCTGCTACGACCTGCGCTTCCCCGAGCTGTTCCGCATCCTGGCGGTGCGGGGCGCGCGGGTGATCGTCGTCCCCAGCGCCTTCACGCTGGCCACCACCCGCGACCACTGGGAGGTGCTCGTGCGGGCCCGGGCGATCGAGGACCAGGCGTTCGTGGTGGCGCCCAACCAGATCGGCGAGCACTACGCCGGCCACCGCTCGGGCGGGCGCTCGCTGATCGTCGACCCCTGGGGACTGGTGCTCGCTCAGGCGCCCGACCGCGAGGCCGTCGCGGTGGCCGACCTCGACCTCGCCGCCCAGGACGACGTGCGCGCCCGGCTGCCCTCGCTGGCCAACCGCCGCGAGGACGCCTATCGCTGGCCGAGCCCGGCCACCGCGGAGGTGCCCGCCTGATGGCCAGCACCACCCGCCAGCAGGCGGCAGCCGACAAGCGCCGCCAGATCCTCGACGCCGCCGTGCGCGTGTTCGCCCGCCAGGGATTCCACCAGTGCCGGGTGTCCGACATCGCCGACGAGGCGGGCGTGGCCTACGGCCTGGTGTACCACTACTTCGACTCCAAGGAGGAGGTGCTCGACACCCTCTTCCTCGAGCGCTGGGACGTCCTGCTGGCGATGATCGCCGAGCTCGACGCGCGCGAGGAGCTGAGCCCGCGGGAGAAGCTCTACCGCATCGCCTCGTTCATCTTCGACTCCTACCGCCACGACCCCGAGCTCATGAAGGTGATCATCGTCGAGGTCACGCGGGCCGCCAACTCGTTCGGGCTCACGCACCTGACGAAGATCCAGGAGGCCTACCAGGGGATCGCGCGGATCGTGGAGCGCGCGCAGGAGGAGGGGCAGTTCCACACCGGCGTCAGCGCCGAGTTCGCGGCGCTCGCGTTCTATGGCGCCGTGGAGCAGGTGCTGACCGCCTGGATCTTCGAGGTGCTGCCCCACGGCGAGGAGGACTTCGACCGGGCCAAGGAGTTCGTGGTCGAGACGGTGTGCAGCGGGCTGGACGTGGGTAGGACCGACTGACCTCGGTCCCGCCGGTCCGACTAGACTGCCGCCGCGATGGACAACAACCTCGTCAAGCGCCTGATCTGGTCCGCGCTGCTGGCCGGTCTGGGGGCCCTGGCGAGCATCGCCACCCAGCGGGTGGCGGTGGTGATCTGGCAGCGCGTCTACGGGGAAGACCCGCCGGAGTGAGCGAGGAGCGCGAGCCCCCCAGCCTGCAGGACACGAGCGAGCGCTCGGCGCTGCCGCTGCCGCTGCCCGACAGCGACGCGGGCGACCTGGGGGATCCGCCCAGCCGGGAGGAGCGCCGCCGCTGGCGGCCCCTGTCCCGGCGCAAGAAGGCGCCCCCGATCGTCGACGAGGAGCCGGGCTCCGAGCAGTCCACGGACGAGACCGAGGCGGTCGCGGCCGTCGCGGAGGAGGCCGAGGCGCCCGTGGTGGAGCCCGAGCCGCCGGTCGTGGAGCCCGAGCCCGAGGCTCCCGAGCCTCTACCCGAACCCGAACCCGAACCCGAACGCGGGCCCGGCGTCGCTCTCGCCTTCCTGGTCAAGCGCCTTGGCTCCTGACGACCGCGACAGCTCGCCGCAGATCGCCGCGGCCATCCAGGAGATCAGCGACCGCGCCACGGCGCTGGTGCGCGAGGAGATCGAGCTGGCGAAGGCCGAGGTCTCGGCCAAGGTCAACAAGCTCATCCGCGCCGTGGTGGTGGCCACCGTGGCCGGCGTGTTCGCCGTCTTCGGGCTGGCCGTGCTGCTGAACGGGTTCGCCTGGCTGCTCTACGAGCTGGTGTTCCCGGCCAACGCGATCTACTGGGGCTTCTTCGTGGTCGCCGGGGCGCTCTTCGTGCTGGCGGGCCTGGCCGCCTTCCTGGCGGCGCGCTGGTTCAAGCGCGGGGCCCCGCCCACTCCCGACATGGCGATCGACGAGGCGCAGCGGATCCGCGAGACGCTGAGCGGCGAGCCGGGAGGCCAGCTGGAGGCGATCGCCGCGCGCGCCGAGGCGGACGGCTCCTGATGCCCGACCGCTCGCCCACCGAGATTCGTGCCTCGATCGAGGCCAACCGCGCCGAGCTAGCCGTCTCGATCGAGCGGCTGCGCGGGGAGGTGGCGCAGTTCGCCGACTGGCGCGGGCAGCTGCGCCGCCATCGCACCACCGCGCTGGTGGGCGCGGCCGTCGCCGGGTTCGTGGTCGGCGGCGGCGTGGCCGCGCTGGGCGGCATGGTGCTCGGCCGCCGCAGGTAGCCTGCGCCCGCCCGGTCCGGGGCGTCCGCCGGCGCGCCTAGCCTCCCGGCGGGATGGCGGTGCCTTCTACGCGTGCGATCGCGAAGGTCTTCTTCACGCTGCTCGCTCTGGCCGGGCTGACGTACCTGCTGTACCTGGTGCGGAGCATCCTGATCCTGGTGTTCATCAGCGTGTTCCTGGCCGTGGCGCTGGGGCCCGCGGTCGACTTCTTCAACCGCCGCCTGCCGCGCGCGGTCTCGATCTTCGTGGTCTATTTCCTGATCACCGGGGCGATCTTCGGCGTGGGGCTCCTGGTGATCCCGCCCGTGGTGTCGCAGGTCAAGGGCCTGGCCAACGACATCCCCCGCTACCTGCACGACCTGCGCAAGAACAAGCAGTTCCGCAAGTACGACCAGAAGTACAAGATCACCCATAAGCTCACGCAACAGGCGCAGAAGCTGCCTTCCAAGCTGAGCTCGGCCGCCGGGACGCTGCGGGACGTCACCGTGGGCGTCTTCGCCGCGGCCACCAAGCTGATCACGGTCCTGACGATCACCTTCCTGCTGTTGCTGGACGGGAAGCGCCTGGTGGCGTTCGTGTTCCGAATAATGCCGTCCGACCGCGAGGCGCGCTACCGCACCGTGGCCGACGACATCTACCACGCGATCTCCGGCTACGTGGCCGGGAACATCACCATCAGCATCGTCGCCGGCACGGTCACCTACGTGACCCTGAAGCTCATCGGCACTCCGTTCGCGGCCCCCCTGGCGGTGCTGATGGCGTTCCTCGACCTGATCCCCCTGATCGGGGCCACGATCGGTGGCGTCCTGATCGGGATCGTCACGGCGTTCCACGACTTCCCGACGTCCACGATCATCTGGGTGATCGTCCTGATCGTCTACCAGCAGGTGGAGAACAACTTCGTACAGCCAGTCGTCTACCGGCGCACCGTGAACGTGCCGCCGCTGGTCGTGATCATCGCCGTCCTCATCGGCGGGTCGCTGCTGGGCGTGCTGGGAGCGCTGGTCGCGATCCCGATCGCGGCCGTGATCCAGATCGTGGGCCGAGACTGGTGGCGCTTCCGGCAGGCCAGCGGGGACGTGAGCGCCGCGCCCGCGCCCCCGTAGGCGGCGTCAGCCCAGCAGCGAGCGGGCCACGCCGCCGATGCCCAGGAGGCCGGGCCCGACGTGAGTGCCGATCACCGGTCCGATCTCGGATACGAAGAGGGGGTCCGAGTCGAAGATCTCCCGCCCGCGCTCCACCAGGCGCTCGGCCTGATCGGGCGCCTGGATGTGCTGGACCACCCAGGCGTCGGCGCCGTCGTCGTGGCGGGCGCGCAGGAAGTCGACCATCCGCTCGAACGCCCGGCCGGAGGTCCGCACCCGCTCGATCGGAGTGATCTCCGATTCGACCGTGAGGATCGGCTTGATCCTCAGCGTGGTGCCCAGCCAGGCGCTGGCGGCCGCGATCCGCCCACCCCGCCGGAGGAACTCGAGCGTGTCGATCGCGAACCACATCCGCAGGGCCTCCCGGGCTTCGCGCGCGCGGGCCACCACCGCATCGACGTCGCCGCCCGCCCGCGACGCGGCCGCGGCCGCCAGCGCCACCAGGCCGAAGCCGCCGCAGGCGGTGGCCGAGTCGAGCACTTCGATCCGGGCGCCGCCGCCCCGCTCGTCCAGCTGCGCCTTGGCCTGCAGCGCGGACTCGTAGGTCCCGGACATCCCGGCGGCCAGGTGGATCGAGACCACGTCCCGGCCCGCCGCCAGCAGGGGCTCGTACGCCGCCACGAAGTCGCCCACCGACGGCTGCGACGTGGTGGGCAGCGCGCTCGCCGTCCGGAGGTGCTCGTAGTAGGTGTCGAAGTCGGGGAGGTCGCTCTCGCGGTC
>VAXS01000053.1 GCA_005883255.1 Actinomycetota bacterium
TCGCCCACGACATCCTGCCCGGGGTCCGCCAGACGGCGGCAACGATCAACGCGTCGTTCCCCTGGATCGCCCAGACGCGGGCGCTGCTCGGTCCCAACGAGCTGCGCGGATTGGCGCGCCAGCTGCAGCCCACCACCGCCAAGCTCGCGAACCTCACCGACCAGACGATCACGCTGCTGCCGCAGATCGACCTCATCGACCGCTGCCTGACCAACGTCGTCTTGCCCACCGGCGACATCAAGATCAACGACGGCAGCCTCAGCTCGGGCGTCGAGAACTACAAGGAGTTCTGGTACACGATGGTCTCGCTGGCGGGCGAGGGCCAGAACTTCGACGGGAACGGGATGTACGTCCGGTTCCAGCCCGGCGGCGGCAGCGACACCGTCTCCACCGGCAAGACGACGTTCGGCGGCGACCAGCTGTTCGGCAACGCGATCGCCAAGCCGCTGGGGACGCGCCCGCACTTTCCCGGACACCGGCCGCCGTACAAGCCGACGGTGCCCTGCGCCACCCAGCAGCTCCCCGACCTCAACGGCCCGGCGGCGAACATCGGGCCGGTCGAGAGCTCGATCCGCTCGCAGCCGCAGACCACCGCGGCCCTGGCCGCGGCGGCCGCCACCCGGGCGTCCCGCTCCGGGCAGCCGTCGGTGGCCGAGCAGCTGGTGGCGCGGCTCAACCCGTTCGCGGTCGCGACCAAGCCGAGGGGGGCCCGGCCGTGAGGCAGGCGATCTCCAAGCACCTGCGCGACTTCGTGGCCGTGATCGCCATCTTCGTGGTGGCCGCGGGCGTGGCCGCCTACATCCTCTCCAACCAGCGCTTCTACCTGCCGAAGTGGGTGCCGCTGATCGGCAAGGACTTCTACACGCTCAACGCCGACCTCCAGACGGCGCAGGCGGTCACGCCCGGCCAGGGCCAGACCGTCGACATCGCCGGGGTGAAGGTGGGCGAGGTGTCGAACGTGGACCTCAAGAACGGGCACGGCGTGGTCACCATGAAGATCTACCGGCGCTACGCGAAGCGGATCCACCGCGACTCGACGATCCTCCTACGGCCCAAGACCGGGCTCAAGGACATGATCCTGGAGCTCAACCCGGGCACCCCCGCCGTCCCGCGGGAGAAGGACGGGGGGACGATCCCGGTCTCGCAGACGCTGCCCGACGTCAACCTGGACGAGATCCTCGCCCAGCTCGACGGCGACACCCGCGACTACCTGAAGATCCTGCTCAACGCCGGGGGCCAGGGACTGCGCGGCAACGGCCGCAACCTGTCCGCCACCTTCCGCCGGTTCGATCCCACCGCGCGCGACACGCTGAAGATCACCGGCCTGCTGGCGCAACGGCGGCGCAACCTGCAGCGCGTCGTGCACAACTTCCAGCTGCTCTCCACCGCCCTCTCGCAGCGCGACGCCGACCTGGCCGGCTTCGTGCAGTCCACCAACGCGGTGTTCGCGCACTTCGCCGCGCAGAGCTCCAACATCCAGGCCTCGCTGCGCGAGCTGCCGCCCACGCTGCAGGTCACCCAGAGCGCCCTGGGCAAGACCAGCCGCCTGGCCAGCACGCTGGGCACGTCGCTGCAGGCGCTGCGGCCGTTCGCCCGCCACCTCGGGCCCGCGCTGGTGGCGGTGCGGCCGTTCCTGCGTCAGTCCACGCCGATGATCCGCGACCAGCTGCGCCCGTTCTCGCGCGAGGCCCTGCCGGTGGTGCGCGACCTGCGGCCGGCGATCACCGACCTCTCGGCGCTGACCCCGAACCTGGTGACGATCACGCGAGTGGTCAACTACCTGCTCAACGAGCTGGCCTACAACCCGCCGGGTCCCGAGGAGGGCTTCCTGTTCTGGACGGCCTGGGCCAACCACGCGGGCGCGTCGGTGTTCTCCACCCAGGACGCGCACGGCCCGATCCGCCGCGGGCTGTTCCTGACCTCGTGCTCGTCGATCACCCTGCTCAACCAGATCGCCAGCGCCAACCCGGCGCTCCAGCTCCTGCTCGGCCTCACCAACATCCCGTCCAGCGACGTCTGCCCCCAGCAGACCTCCCCGTTTGGGTAGCGCATGCAGAAGCAGGCACCCAGCTTCGGTCGGATCTTCATCATGGCGGCGTTCGCCCTGTCGTGCTTCGGGCTGCTGCTGTTCCTGTGGCTGGCCTTCGGCGGCTCGATCCCGCTCAAGCCCAAGGGCTACGAGTTCAAGGTGCCGTTCAGGGAGGGCACGCAGCTGGCCCAGGAGGCCGACGTGCGGATCTCCGGCGTTCCGGTGGGCAAGGTCAAGAAGGTCACGCTGGCCCGCAACGGGCTCAACGACGCGCTGGTGCAGCTGGACACCAAGTACGCCCCGCTGCCCTCGGACGCCCGGGCGATCCTGCGGCAGAAGACGCTGCTGGGGGAGACCTACGTGGAGCTCACGCCCGGCACGAAGTCGGCCAAGCGGCTGCCGGAGGGCGGCACGCTCAATCCCCTGCAGGTGGCGCCCAGCGTGGAGCTGGACGAGATCTTCCGGGCCTTCGACGACCGCACGCGCAACTCGTTCAAGGTGTGGATGCAGTCGCTGGCCCAGGGGGTGCGGGGCCGCGGGCTGGACATCAACAACACCCTCGGCAACCTCGAGCCGTTCGCCACCGACACCGACCGCGTGCTGAAGGTCCTGGTGTCCCAGCAGGGCGCGGTGCAGCGGCTGGTGCGGAACACCGGCGTGGTGTTCGGGGCGCTGTCCGAGCGCCGGGGCCAGCTGCGCGGGCTGATCACCAATGCCAACACCGTGTTCCAGACCACGGCCGACCGCAACCAGGCGCTCCAGGCGGCGTTCACGGCGCTGCCCACGTTCGAGGTGGAGAGCCGGCTCACGCTCAACCGCCTGGACGCCTTCGCCCACAACACGAACCCGCTGGTCACCCAGCTGCGACCCGCCGCCCGCGAGCTGTCGCCCACCCTGGTCGACCTGGGGCGCACCGCCCCCGACCTCAAGGCGCTGTTCCGCGACCTGGGCCCGCTGATCAACGCCTCGCGAGCCGGGCTGCCGGCCCTCACCCGGACGCTGGACGACCTGCGTCCGGTGCTGGGCCAGCTCGACCCGCTGCTGCGCCAGATCATCCCCATCACCGACTTCATCAAGCCCTACAACCGGGAGTTGACGGCCTTCTTCGCCAACACGGTGGGCGCCACGGAGGCGACCGACACGCCCGGGACTGCGGGCGTCAAGGTCCACTACCTGCGTACGACCAACCCGGTGAACCCGGAGACGCTCTCGACCTATCCGCGGAGGATCGGCACCAACCGGCCCAACCCCTACGAGTTCCCCGGCGCGTTCAACCGGCTGGCCAACCCCGGCTTCCTCCAGGTCTACGAGAACCGCCAGTGCGGCGCGGGTGGCATCCCGGTCCCGCTGACCTCGCTGGGAATCAACCCGGGGCTGATCCCGCCCGCGCTCAACACCCTGATCGCCAACAAGCGCTCTCACCCGGCGCGTGCCGGGGGGAGCGCCGTTAGCCTGAACCGCAGCGATGCCCTTCCCACGGACGTTCGAGCGCATCGTGCGCGCGGCTGTACGCCGGCCCGCCCTGCTCGTCGCACTGGTGGCGGCGCTGGCCGCGGGCGGGGGCCTGCTGGCCCTCGGCCTGCGGCCCAACGCCGGCGCCGACACGCTGGTCAACCGCGACTCGGAGACCTACCAGGCCACCCAGCGCTACCACCAGAACTTCGGCGAGGACGCGATCGTCGTCCTGGTGCGGGGGGACCTGAGCCAGCTGGTCCTGACGTCCGACCTCGGGCGGCTGCTGGGGCTCGAGGGCTGCCTCTCGGGCAACGTCCCCGCCAACGTCACCCCGCCGGGCGGCGCCGGCGGGCCCTGTGCCGCGCTGGCCCGGTCGCGGCCGGTCCAGGTGGTCTACGGCCCCGGCACGTTCATCAACGAGGCGGTGCGCCAGATCCAGGACCAGTTCGTGGGCCAGCAGCAGGCCGAGCAGGCCCGCGAGGCGCGCGCCACCACCGCCGCCCGCAAGCTGGCGGCCGCCCAGGGTCGCTCGCGCGCCGACCAGGAGTCGCTGGCCCGCCAGGCCCGTCAGCTGGTCCGTACGGAGTACCTGCGCAACACGCTCCAGCTGGCGCTGCAGTACGGGCTGCGCTCGATCCCGCAGCTCAACGACCCGGGCTTCGTCTCGCAGCTGGTGTTCGACCCGGCGCGGGGGCCGACCACGCCCAAGGCGCGCTTCGCCTACCTGTTCCCCAACTCGCACAGCGCGCTGGTGCAGGTGCGCCTGCGACCCGGACTCTCGGACGGCCAGCGCGATCGCGCCATCGACCAGGTTCGCAAGGCCACCCGCCTGCCCGCGTTCCACCTGCGCAACGGCGAGCGCTACACGGTGACCGGCGTGCCGGTGGTGCTCTCGGGGCTCACGAACCAGCTCTCGCACTCGATCGTGGTGCTGTTGATCGCCGCGTTGCTGGTGATGGCGGCGACGCTGCTGCTGGTGTTCCGCAGCCCCGCACGCCGGCCCGCCCGGCTGCTGCCGCTGGGCGTGGCGCTGGCCGCCTGCGGCCTGCTGTTCGGCGGGATGCGGCTGGTGGGCGCCTCGTTGACCATGGCCTCCATCGCGGTGCTGCCGGTGCTGGTCGGACTGGCCGTGGACTACGCGATCCAGTTCCAGTCGCGCTTCGACGAGTCGCGCCGGGAGGGAGCCTCGCCGGAGCAGGCGGCTCCCCGCGCCGCGGCGCTGGGCGCGCCCACCATCGCCGCCGCCGGCCTGGCCACCGCCGCCGGCTTCCTGGTGCTGCTGCTGTCCCCGATCCCGATGGTGCGCGGGTTCGGGGCCCTGCTGGTGATGGGGATCGTCCTGGCCTTCGCCTGCGCGCTCACCGCCGGCTTCGCCGCGATGACGCTCCTGGCTCGCCCGCCGGGTGGGGGAGGGAGGCTCCAGCCACTCGCGCACGCGCTCGGCGCCTCGGCCCGCGGCGCGGCCGAGCTCCTGTCCCCGGCGGGGCGCGGCGCGCGGGACCTGCTGGCGCCGACCGGGCGGCGCGCGCGCGACCTGCTGGTGCGCGCCGGCGCGCCCCGGGCCTGGAGCGCCGCCCGTCGCGGGCTCGCCGCCGCCCCGCGGGTGGCGCTGCGCGAGGCCACCGAGCGGCCGGCGCGCGTGCTGGGGATCGCGGTGGTGGTGGCAGCCGTCGGGTTCGTGGTCGACAGCCAGACGCGCGTGGTCTCCGACATCCAGAAGCTCATGCCCCAGAGCCTGCCGGCGCTGCGCGACGCCCAGACCCTGCAGACGAGCACCGGGGTGTCGGGCGAGATCGACGTCACCGTGGCGGCCAAGGACCTCACCGACCCGGGGGTCATCTCCTGGATGACCGACTACCAGGCGCGGATCCTGCGCCGCTTCCACTACACCGAGGCGCGCGGCTGCGACCGGGCCCGGCTGTGCCCGGCGCTGTCGCTGCCCGACCTGTTCCGCGATCCCGGCACGCTGCAAGACCGCTCGCGCGTCCAGGCGCTGCTGAACGCGGTCCCGCCCTACTTCTCGCAGGCGGTCATCACGCCCAACCGCCAGCTGGCCACGATGGCCTTCGGGATCCGGCTGATGCCGCTGGATCGCCAGCAGCAGGTGATCGACACGATGCGCAGCCAGCTCAATCCGCCGCCCGGGGTCCACGCGCAACTGGTGGGGTTGCCGGTGATGGCGGCAGAGGCGAACGCCAAGGTGTCGTCGGCCTGGCGGCGCCTGCTGACCGTGCTGGCCGGGCTGGCGGCCGTGTCGCTGGTGCTGCTGGCCGTGTACCGGCGGGCCCAGCGGGCGCTGGTGCCGCTGATCCCGATCGCGCTGACCGGCGGCTGGTCGGCGCTGGTGGTGTTCGTGGTGCGGATCCCGCTCAACCCGATGTCGGTCACGCTGGGAGCGCTGGTGATCGCCATCACCACCGAGTTCAGCGTGCTCCTGTCCGAGCGCTACCGTCAGGAGCGGCGGGGCGGCCACGACGTGCGCGCGGCGCTGGCGCGGACGTATGCCTCCACCGGCGCGGCGGTGGTGGCCTCGGCCACCACGGCGATCGCGGGCTTCGCCGTGCTCGCCGTGTCCGACATCCGGATGCTGCGCGACTTCGGGATCGTGACCGTGCTCGACCTGCTGGTCTCGCTGCTCGGCGTGCTGGTCGTGCTGCCGGCGGTCCTGGTGCTCGCCGAGCGCGGCGAGCTGCAGGAGCTGCCCGGCCGGGCGCTCGAGCGCGCGCGGGCGCTGGTGCCGCGCCGGCGCGCGCCCGCGTGAGCCCAGGCCCTCTCTCCTTCCCCGAGGACGAGCCGTCCGGCGACCGGCCGGCGGAGGCGCCCGAGCACCCGGCGCCCCACATCCCTCCGCCCGCCCGCCCGCCTGCCCGCTACGGGTGGGTGGCCGGCGTGGTGATCGCGGCGATCCTGGTCTACATCGGCCTGAACACGCTGCGCAACTCCGGCTCGGTGACCCGCGGGGTGGACCCGGGACACCGCCTCCCGCCGTTCGCCACCCCGCTGGCGCTGAGCCGGCGCAACGCCGACGCCAACGTGGCCACCCGGCCCCACGAGGGCCAGCAGGGCCGGCGCCCCGCCTGCCAGGTCCAGGGGCCGGGCATCCTCAACATCTGCCAGCAGTACGCCGGCGCCCCGGTGGTCCTGGCGCTCGTGGCCACCAAGGACTCCGGCTGCGCGGCGCAGCTGGACGAGCTGGCGCGAGCCCGGACACGCTTTCCCGACGTCCACTTCGTGGCGGTGGCCGCCCGCACCGATCGGGGCGCCCTGCGGAAGGAGATCCGCCGGCGGGGGTGGGACTTCCCGGTGGGCTTCGACCGGGACGGGGCGATCTTCGCCCGCTACGGGATCATCGACTGCCCCACGATGGTGTTCGCCTATCCTGGCGGCATCGCGATGCGGACGACGGTCAAGCCGCTGCGGGGTGGCAAGCTGACCGCCGCGGTGCGCCGCCTGGTCGCGGGGGCGGAGCGCCGGGGCTGGCGCCCGCCGCACCCGGCGCGACGAGGAGGTGGGACGCCATAGAGGCCGACGAGGTCGCGCTCGACCTGCGCCGCGGGTGGATCGCGCCGGAGGTGCAGGACGAGTTCCCGGAGCTGGCGCTGATCGGGGTGGTCGTCGACGCCTCGCCCGGACGCAGCCCGCGCGGCGTGCGCCAGCGCCTCAAGGGCCTCTCAGACCGCTTCCGGGGCTCGCACGCGGTGACCATGCGCCAGGCGCCGATCCCGTGGGCCTACCGCGTGTTCTACCGCCACGTGGGCCTGGACCCCGACGCCGACCGCACGCCCGGGGAGGCGGCCGCGGTGCGCCGCCTCCTGCACGGCGCCTTCCGATCGGAGAACGTGGTGGACGACGCGCTGCTGATCGCGCTGGTGGAGACGGGTGTCCCGATCTGGGCGCTGGACGCCGGGCGCGTGTCCGACGTGGCCCCCGGCCACGGCGTGACCCGCGACACCCGCCGCATGGCGCTGCTCACCGTGCAGGTCGCCGGAGTGCCCTCGATCCACGTCGAGGAGGCGCTGCACACCTGCGTGGACGTGCTGCGATCCGGGTAGGCCTGCGGTAGACTCGCCCTGGCAGAGGAGGGCGCGTGGAAGTACTCGAGCAGCACATCAAGGCCCCGCCCCCGACCCGCCCCGAGACGGCGGTCGTCGAGGTTGACGAGCGCGCTGCGCGCCGGTCGCTGCGCGAGCAGATCGCCAAGCTGGAGCGGGAGCTCGCCGGCGCCTTCGTCACCGCCTACCCCCGCGCCGGCTTCGACTGGTCGGTGCCCGCGTTCGCCGGGCCGCGCATGCTCTCGCTGGGCGAGCTCGAGCGCGTCCGCGACGACCTCGCGGACCGGCTGCGCTCGGTCCGCGTGGAGATCGGGGAGCGCACCGCCCACGAGGAGGAGAACCGCCGCCTGATCGAGCGCATGATGCTCGAGCCCGCCCGCTACAAGTTCGTGCGGGTCTCGCGCGAGGACATCGGCGAGCGCGGCTGCGGCCACTGGCACGTGCGGCCGCGGCTGGGCCTGATCGGCATGCTGATGGGGTGGTGGCAGGTCAAGCTCTCCTCCGGCTGTCCGTTAGCCGGGGGGCGGCAGCCCCCGCTTCCCCATACCCTCTGAGCCTTGGGACGCCGCAGCCGCAAGCGCGCCAGCCAGTACGTGGCCCGGGTTCCCGCGGCCACGCGTCCGGCCGAGCGCCCGCGCCCGACCCGGCCGCGGCGCCGGAAGCCGACCCGCGAGGAGCGCCCGCCCGCGCCCTGGGGCGCCTTCCCGCTCATGGAGCTCGCGGTACTGGTGGCGCTGGCCCTGGGCGTCGGCGGCTTCGTGGTGGGCGGCCGGCGCGGCGGGATCATGCTGGCCTGCGCGGCCGCGCTGGGCTCGCTGGCCGGGTTGGAGATCTCGATCCGCGAGCACTTCGCGGGCTTCCGTTCGCACAGCACCGTGCTCGCCGCCGCGCCGGCGGTGGTGACGATGGCCGTGCTGTTCTTCACCCGCGCCCCCGCGGGAGCGATGCTGGGCGCGGGCATCGTGGTGTTCGGGATCGCGTTCTTCCTGCTGCGGGAGGCGTTCAAGCGCCGCTCCGGCGGCTTCGGCTTCCGGTGACCGGCGGCACACCTCCGCCGGCTCGCCGGATGCGGCTCACCGGCCTGCACCACGTGACGCTGATCAGCCGCGACCTGGGGCGCACCACCGCCTTCTACCGCGACCTCCTGGGGCTGCGCCTGGTGGCCGAGCGGGCCAACGACGACGACCCCGAGTCGCGGCACTTCTGGTTCGGCGACGATGGCGGGTCGCCCGGGACCCTCGTCTCCTTCCTCGAGTACCCGGCCATGCCGGCCGGCGTGGTGGGCGCCGGCTCGACACATCACCTGGCACTGGCGGTGGAGTCGGCCGAGGAGCAGGAGGCCTGGCGCGACTACCTGCGCTCGCGCGGCGTCCCGTGCACCGACGTGTTCGACCGGGGCGGCTTTCGCTCCATCTACCTGCGCGACCCGGACGGCCATATCCTGGAGATCGCCACCCGCGGCCCCGGACTCGGGTCCGGGGAAGCAGCCTAGAGGCCGCGCCCGAGGCAGAGCGCGGCCCCGCAGCCTTCGTCTAGGCCCGGGCGAGGTGGCCGAAGCCGATTACGGCCCGGCAGTCGGCCTCGTCCAGGTGTCCCTTTGCCTCCAGCAGTGCCGCCAGCGTGCGCCGCTGCCGCTCGGTCAGCGAGCCGACCGTCTTGTTCTCCGACATCTGGATCGACGTCAGGAACTTGCGACAGCGCGTGCGTCCCCAGCGCCGCTGGCTCAGCAGGAGATCGGAGATCGACATGCTCTCCGCCTCCCAGGGGCAGG
>VAXS01000054.1 GCA_005883255.1 Actinomycetota bacterium
CCGAGGAGCCGCGCCTGGGCGTCCTCTACGAGCTCCTGGACATGGAGGACGGAGACCGCCTCACGGTCAAGGCCCGGGTGCACACCGAGGAGCCGACGATCGCCTCGGTGGTGGACCTGTTCCCCACCGCCAACCACCAGGAGCGCGAGGTGTACGACATGTTCGGCGTGGTCTTCGAGGGCCATCCCGACCTCCGCCGCATCCTCATGCCCGAGGACTACGAGGGCTACCCGCAGCGCCGCGACTTCCCGGTGGGCGGCGAGCCGGTGATCTTCACCTTCAACGAGCGGCGCACCGGGAGCTACACGGAGTGAGCGCCTCGGACGTCAGCGACTACCGCCGGCGGGAGGAGAGCATCACGCTGGCCCCGGTCGACCAGCAGGTGGTGGAAGCCGAGGGCCAGCAGCTGGAGCTGCTGACGATCAACATGGGCCCGCACCACCCGGCCACCCACGGCGTGCTGCGGCTGCTGGTGACGCTCGAGGGGGAGGTCGTCCGCGACTGCAAGCCGATCGTGGGCTACGTCCACACGGGCATCGAGAAGACCGCCGAGGACAAGGCGTACTGGAAGGCGATCCCGGTGCTCGAGCGCATGGACTACCTGGCCTACTACTTCAACGCGATGGCGTTCTGCAACGCGGTCGAGGTCCTGCTCGACGTCGAGGTGCCCAAGCGCGCGCAGTACCTGCGCGTCATCCACCTGGAGCTCAACCGGATCGCCTCCCACCTGATCTGGCTGGGCACGAGCGCGCTGGACCTGGGCGCGATCTCGATCTTCTGGTACTGCCTGCGCGAGCGCGAGAAGGCGCTCGATCTGTTCGAGTACAGCTCGGGCCAGCGCATGCACACGCGCTACATCCAGGTCGGGGGCGTCTTCGAGGACATCCCTCGCGGCTGGGAGGCGCACTGCCGCTCGTTCATCGCCGACATGGTGGTGCGCGCCGACCAGTACGCGGCGATCCTGGACCGCAACGAGATCGTGCTGCGGCGGCTGCGCAACATCGCGGTGGTGGACGAGCAGCGGCTGCTTGCGCTCGGCGTCACCGGCCCGCTGCTGCGGGCCGCCGGCAACCCCTGGGACCTGCGCAAGGCGACGCCCTACTCCTCCTACGAGGACTTCGACTTCCGCATCCCGGTGGGCACCGTGGGCGACAACTACGACCGCTACCGGGTGCGGCTGGCCGAGATCTACGAGTCCTGCAAGATCGTCGAGCAGGCGCTGGACGGGCTGCCCGAGGGCGACTTCATCACCAAGGACCGCAAGGTGGCGCTGCCGCCGCGCCACGAGCTGGGGACCTCGATGGAGGCGCTCATCCACCACTTCAAGCTGGTCACCGAGGGCTACCGGGTGCCGGCGGGCGAGGTCTACTACCCGATCGAGAGCCCGCGCGGCGAGCTGGGGTGCTTCGTGCGCGCCGACGGCTCGTCCAAGCCCGCCCGCGTGCACATGCGCGATCCCAGCTTCGTGAACCTGCAGGCGCTCCCGGAGATGGTGCGCGACGGCTACGTGGCCGACCTGATCGCCAGCCTGGCGATGCTGGACCCGATCCTGGGAGGGATCGACCGGTGACGGCGGTGCCTCGCTTCACGCATGGGTCGCGGGTCCCGGGCTGGGACGACGCGGTCGACCTCGACCGCCCGCCCGCGCCGGTCCCCGACCCCGCCACCACTCCCGTCCCGCCGGGGCTGCGGGCCGAGATCGAGGGCTACATGGCCAAGTACCCGGACCGGCGCTCGGCGGCGCTGCCCGCGCTGCGGGCGGCGCAGCGCGAGCACGGCTGGTGCTCGCCGGAGGCGATCGACCAGGTGGCCTGCGTGATGCGATTGACCCCCGGCTACGTGGACGCCCTGGCCACGTTCTACGACATGCTCGAGACCGAGCCGCGCCGCCACCACCACGACGTCTACGTGTGCACCAACATCTCGTGCTCGCTGCTCGGGGCGGACGAGCTCTACGCGACGATCCGGGCCGCGGCCGAGGGCGACGACGACGTCCACGTGCGCGAGTTCGAGTGCCTGGGCGCCTGCGACATCGCCCCGATGGCCTCGGTGGACGGGACGTACGTGGGGCCGCTGGAGCCCGCCGACGCCGAGCGCATCCTCGAGGACCTGCGGGGCGGCGGGCCGGTGCTGCCCGACAAGCAGATCCTGCGCCGCCCGGTGGCCGACCCCGAGGCCAACTCGCGCCAGTACCCGCGGCCCGAGCCCCGTCCGGAGTCCTCGGAGTACGCCCGTTCCGCCGGCCCCGAGATCCCCGGCGACGCCCCCGGCCCGCCGGCCCCCCTGCACGACGAGCGCCACCCGCCCGAACCGGGCAAGCGCCAGGGGACCACCCCGTGACCCTGTTGTTTCGCGACATCGACGAGCCGGGCCTGGCCACCCGGGAGGTCTACGAGCGCCGCGGCGGCTACCGCGGGCTGCGCCGGGCGCTGGGCATGAGCCGCGCGGACGTGCAGCACGAGCTCGAGGCCTCGGGCGTGCGCGGCCGCGGCGGGGCCGGCTTCCAGATGGGCAAGAAGGCCTCGTTCATCCCCAAGGGCCCGATGGACAAGTACCTGGTCTGCAACGCCGACGAGTCCGAGCCCGGGGCCTTCAAGGACCGCGAGCTCATGCAGAAGAACCCGCACCAGATGATCGAGGGGATCATCATCGCCGCCTACGCCGTCGAGGCCAACCGGGCGTTCATCTTCATCCGCGGCGAGTACGACGAGGTGGCCGACATCCTCGACGCCGCGCTGGCGGAGGCCGAGGCCGCCGGCTACGTGGGCGAGCGCATCCTCGACTCCGAGCACACCCTCTCGCTGGTCGTCCACCGCGGCGCCGGCGCCTACATCTGCGGAGAGGAGACCGCGCTGCTGGACTCGCTTGAGGGCAAGCGCGGCAACCCCCGGCTGAAGCCGCCGTTCCCGGCCAACCAGGGCCTCTACCAGGGCCCGACACTGATCAACAACGTGGAGACGCTGTCCACGGTCTCCCACATCGTGGAGATGGGCGGGGAGGAGTACGCCCGGCTGGGCGTGGAGACCTCGACCGGCACCAAGGTGGTCTCGGTGTCGGGCTGCGTACGGCGGCCGGGCAACTACGAGGTCGAGCTGGGGATCCCGGTCCTACGACTTCGACTCGATGGCCAAGGCGGGCTCGATGCTGGGCTCGGGATCGATCATCGTGGTGGACGAGACCGTGCCGGTGATGGACGTGGCCCGCAAGGTGGCGAAGTTCTACGCGCACGAGTCCTGCGGGAAGTGCACGCCCTGCCGCGAGGGCACCAACTGGACGGTGAAGATGCTGGACCGGATGGACAGCGGCGAGGGCACGCCGATGGACCTGGACATCCTGGCCGGCGTCCAGGAGCAGATCATCGGCAACTGCCTGTGCGTGCTGGGCGACTCGATGGCGATGCCGATCGGGTCGATGGTGGCCAAGTTCCGCGAGGAGTTCGAGGCCCACATCGAGGCCGCGCGCGAGCGCCAGGAGGCCGCCGTCCTGCACCCCGAGCCCGAGCCCGCCGCGATGCTCAGCGACACCACCGGCCCCTACCCGGAGGCCGCCTAGATGTCCGCCCCCCGGCCCCCGCACCCGGACCGGGAGTCGAACATCTAATGCCGCGCCCGGAGCTGCGCACCGTCCGCTTCACGCTCGACGGCCGCGAGGTGGAGGCGCCCGAGAACGTGATGCTGGTCGACGGCGCGAAGTACGGCGACGTCGAGATCCCCGTGTTCTGCTACGAGCCCAAGCTGGGGCAGCCGGTGGGCGCCTGCCGCATGTGCCTGGTGGAGATCGAGGGCATGCCCAAGCTCCAGACGGCATGCTCCACCGCGGTCAAGGACGGGATGGTGGTGCACACCCAGACCGAGCGCGTACGCACCGCCCAGCAGGCGGTGGTGGAGTTCCTGCTGGTCAACCACCCGCTGGACTGCCCGGTGTGCGACAAGGGGGGCGAATGCCCGCTCCAGGACATCTCCTATGGATGGGGGCCCGGCACCAGCCGGTTCATCGAGCCCAAGCGCCACTTCCGCAAGCCGCTGGAGCTCTCGCCCCTGGTGGCGATCGACCGCGAGCGCTGCATCCTCTGCTACCGCTGCGTGCGCTTCAGCCAGGAGGTGGCCGAGGACTACCAGCTCGTCCTGCTCGACCGCGGGGCCCAATCCTTCGTGGCCACGTTCGACGGCCACCCGTACGTGGCGCCGTTCAGCGGCAACATCGTCGAGCTGTGCCCGGTGGGCGCGCTGACCTCGCGCGCCTACCGCTTCCGCGCCCGGCCCTGGGACGTCGAGGACTCCGGCTCGATCTGCACGCTGTGCCCGGCGCAGTGCAACGTCAGCTTCACCGTCCGCGACGAGCGCCTGATGCGGGTGCTCGCCCGCCAGAACGACGAGGTGGACGACGGCTGGCTGTGCGACAAGGGCCGCTTCGCCTACCAGTCGGCGCACGCCGACGAGCGGATCGTGGAGCCGATGGTGCGCGATGGCGGCGAGCTGCGCGCCGTCTCCTGGGAGCGCGCGCTGGGGGCCGCGGCCAGCGCGCTCGGCCGCGCGCAGGGTCGCGTGGGCGCCCTGGCCGGCGACGGCACCACCAACGAGGAGGCGTTCCTGCTCCAGCGGCTGCTGCGCGAGGCGCTGGACTCGCCGCACCTGGACTCGCGGCCCGCCGGCGGCCCGCCCCGGGAGCTGGCGGCCGCGCTGGGCGCGCCGGCGCTGGCGGCGACCATGCTGGACCTCGAGCACGCGCACGCGGTGCTGGTCCTGGACTGCGAGCCCGTCGACGACATGCCGATCCTCGACCTGCGGATCCGCAAGGGCGTGCGCCGGCGCGGCGTGCGGCTGGCGGTGGCCACCAGCCGGCCCTCGTCGCTGGACGAGAACGCCGAGCTGGTCGTCCGCCTCCCCCCCGGCGGGGGCGAGGCGCTCCTGGCCGCGCTCGACGCCGCCCTCACCTCCGCCTCCGACGTCGAGGAGCGCTCCGCGGCCGCCGGGCTCGACGCCCCCGCGCTCCGCCAGCTGGCGGCCCTGCTGACGGAGGCCGGCGAGGACGTGGTCGTCGTCCACGGCGAGCGGCTGGTGTCGGGGCCCCGGGCCGCCCACGCCGCCCGCGCGCTGCTCAACGTGGCCGAGCGGCTGCGCCTGGCCGAGCACGAGGGCGCCGGGCTGCTGGAGGCCCCGGCGCACGCCAACGGGCGGGGCCTGCGCGAGGCGGGCGTCCTGCCCGAGGCCGCCCCCGGGTGGACGGAGCCGGCGGCGGCGGGCCGCTCGGCGGCCGAGATCGCGGCCGGCCTGGCGGACGGCGACCTGACCACCCTCTACCTCCTCCACGTCGATCCGCTGCGCACGCAACCCGACCGCGGCGCCTGGGAGCGCGCGCTGGCCGCCGCCTCGACGGTGATCGCCCACGCGTCGGTCCTCACCGAGGGGATCGCCGAGCACGCCGACGTCGTGTTCCCCGCCGAGTCCTACGCCGAGAAGGAGGGCACGGTCACCCACCCGGACGGCCGGCTGCAGCGCCTGCGCCCGGCGATCGGCCGGCCCGGCTCCGTGCGAGCGGAGTGGAGCGTGCTGGCCGAGCTGGCCGAGCGCGTGGGCTTGCCCGCCGGCCCGCTCACCGGCCCGATGGTCACGGCGATGCTGGCCGAGGCGGTGGCGTTCTACGCCGGGATCACCCTGGACGAGATCGGCGGCAAGGGCGTGCGCTGGCCGAAGCGCGAGGCGGCCTCCGCGTTCCCCGGCGTCGAAGCCGGGCCGTTCGAGCTCGAGCGCCCGCCGGCGCCGCCGGCGGCCAACGGCCGGCTGCGCCTGGGCACCTACCGCTCGCTGTGGGCGGCGCCGGAGGTCGAGGCCTCGCCCGCGCTGAAGTTCCTGGCCGTCCGCCAGCGGGCCGAGCTCGCGCCGGCCGACGCCGAGCGCCTGGGCATCGCCGACGGCGCCGCGGTCTCGGTGGCCCGGAACGGCGCCAGCCTGGCCGCCCAGGCGGCCATCCGCAGCGCGATTCCCGCGGGCACCGTCTTCCTGGCCGAAGGCGTGGAGGGCGCCGGGGCCAACGCGGTGACCGGCGGCGAGCCCGGGCTGGTGGAGGTGCGTCCGGGATGAGCGCCGTCCTGGCCGCGGTGAACTTCTACGAGCCCTGGTGGATGCAGGTGGCCAAGGCCATCGTGATCTTCGTCCTGGTGCTCTCGGCCGTCCCGCTGGTGCTGATCCTGGAGCGCAAGCTGCTGGGGCGGTTCCAGTCGCGTTACGGCCCCAACCGCGTCGGCCCCTACGGGCTGCTCCAGCCGCTGGCCGACATCGTCAAGCTGCTGACCAAGGAGCAGTCCCGGCCGACCACCGCCGTGGGGTTCCTGTACGCGGTGGCGCCCCTGATCTCGATCCTCACCGCGGTGGCCGCGTTCGCGATCGTCCCCTTCGGCGACGTCCACGACATCTTCGGCACCAGGACGGGCCTGTACGGCGCGGATCTCTCGATCGGCCCGCTGTACCTGTTCGCCTTCGGGGCGATCGCGTTCTACGGCCTGATGCTGGGCGGCTGGGCCTCGGGCTCCAAGTACTCGTTCCTGGGCGCGATGCGCGCCGCGGGCCAGTTGATCTCCTACGAGGTGGCGCTGGGGCTGTCGCTGCTGGGCGTCGTCTTCACCGCGGGCTCCCTGTCGCTGGTGGACATCGTGAACGCGCAGCAGGGCCTGTGGTACGTCGTGCCCCAGGCGGTCGGCTTCCTGGTGTTCCTGATCGCCGGCTTCGCCGAGACCAACCGCACGCCGTTCGACCTGCCCGAGGCCGACGCCGAGTTGGTGCAGGGCTACATGACCGAGTACGGCGCCGGACGCTTCGCCTCCTACTACTTCGCCGAGTACATGAACATCCTGGTGATCTCGGGCGTGGCCACCACGCTGTTCCTGGGCGGCTGGCTGCTGCCCGGCAACCCCGGCCTGCCGGGCTGGGCCGACCCGCTGATCGTGGTGGCGAAGATGCTGATCTTCGTCGTGCTCTTCATCTGGATCCGAGCCACGCTCCCGCGCCTGCGCTACGACCAGCTGATGAGCTTCGGCTGGAAGATCCTGCTGCCGGTGGCCACGCTCAACGCGCTGGTCACGGCGATCGTCGTGGTGGTGACGCACTGATGCCGAAGTGGGGTCCCGGTGTACCCGCGCTTCCGCGGGCGCCACCGGCTCCACCGCTTCGAGGACACCGGCCTGGAGAAGTGCGTGGGCTGCTCGCTGTGCGCCGCCGCCTGCCCGGCGGACTGCATCCGGGTGGTGAGTGCCGAGAACACGCCGGAGAACCGCATCTCGGCCGGCGAGCGCTACGCGGCCGTGTACGAGATCAACATGAGCCGCTGCATCTTCTGCGGCTACTGCGAGGTCGCCTGCCCGTTCGACGCCATCACGATGGGGCACGACTACGAGCTGTCGGACTACCGCCGCGGCGACCTCATCTTCACCAAGGAGATGCTGCTGGCCGAGCCGCTCGAGCGCACCCCCCTGCGGGCCGAGGGCGAGTAGGCTGCCGCGCGCCGATGGCCGACGTCCTCTTCTTCATCGCGGGCATCGGGGCGATCTCCGGGGCGATCGGGGTGATCGCGGCGCGCAACCCCTTCTACAGCGTCCTGGCGCTCGTCTTCCATCTGCTGTCGCTGGCGGCGCTGTTCCTGCTGCTGCGCGCCCAGTTCGTGGCCGCCGCCCAGGTCGTGGTCTACGCCGGCGCGGTGATGGTGCTGTACGTGTTCGTGGTGGCCTACGTGGGCGACCAGGAGCGACCCCTGTACGCCCCCACCTCCAACCTGGGCGCCGTGGGCGTGCTGTTCACGGGCGCGCTGGCGGTGGAGGCGGTCGGGGCGGTGATCCTCGCCCGCCGGCGCCGGGGGATCGACACCGAGGCCGACGAGCGCCGCACGCTGTCGGTGGGCGACCTGTTCCGGCGGCCCCCCGGAATTGGGACCCGGGCCGAGAGCGTGGGCACGCGGCCGGGCGGGCGCGAGGAGGCGGCGGTGGGCGCCAAGTCGGCCGACCGCGACCTGGGGGGCTGGTAGGTGGCGATCGGCTGGTACCTGGCGGTCTCGGCGCTGATCTTCTGCGTGGGGGCGGCGGGCGTGCTGGTCAAGCGCAACCCGCTGGTGATCCTGCTCTGCCTGGAGCTGATGCTCAACGCCGGCAACCTGGCGCTGGTGGGCTTCGCCCGGATGTGGGGCAACGGCGACGGCCAGGTGTTCGCGCTGATCGTGATGGTGGTGGCCGCCTGCGAGGTGACTGTGGGGCTGGGGCTGATTGTGGCGCTGCACCGCCGCCGGCTGCCGATCGACGTCGACGAGATGCGGGAGCTGCGGGGGTAAGGTGCGCCCCCCCCGACCCCCGCACCCGCGGATGACGCGCAGTTCCTTCGCTGGATCTGCGTCCTCGGGTTCGCCTTTGCCACCAGCAAAGGCTTCACCCTGCGTCCTTGACCAGCTCGGTCCTGCGCGCCCCCGCGGGCACGGGGGCCAGGAGAGGCGCACCTAGTTGTCCCCCACCGCGTGGGGGTGGCTGGTCCTCGCGTTCCCGCTGGCGGGGACGATCGTGGTGTCGCTGGGGTGGCGGGCGCTGCCCGGCCGGACGGCGGGGTGGCTGGGCACCGCCACGGTGGCCGCCTCCTTCGTCTGCTCCGTGGGCGCGCTGCTGTCGCTGCTGGGCCGCCACCCCGAGCAGCGCCACGTCGTCTCCACCGCCTTCGACTACGCCAACAGCGTGGGGGTGGACGCGAGGCTGACGATCCTGGTCGACCCGCTGGCGGTGTTCATGGCGCTGGTGGTCAGCGGCGTCTCGATGCTGATCCACCTCTACTCGGTGGCCTACATGTGGGAGGACCGGGGCTACGTCCGCTTCTTCGCCTACCTCAACTACTTCGTCTTCTCGATGCTCCTGCTGGTGCTGGCGGGGAACTTCGTGCCGCTCATCATCGGGTGGGCGTTCGTGGGCGCCGCCTCCTACCTGCTGATCTCGTTCTGGTACCGGCGCGGCACCGCCGCCAGCGCCGGCATCAAGGCCTTCGTCATGAACGTGATCGGCGACGTAGGCCTGGTGCTGGGCACGTTCTTCATCTTCAAGCACACCCACACGCTGGACTTCGTGGGCACGTTCGGGCGGGTCGAGCGCGTGTTCGCGCACAACAGCGGCGACCTGGTGGCCGGGTGCGTGCTGCTGCTGGTGGGCGCGTTCGCCAAGTCGGCGCAGATACCCCTGCACACGTGGCTGCCGGACGCCATGGAGGGCCCCACCCCGGTCTCGGCGCTGATCCACGCCGCCACGATGGTGACCGCCGGTGTGTACCTGATCGCCCGCATGCACCCGCTGTTCGAGCAGGC
>VAXS01000055.1 GCA_005883255.1 Actinomycetota bacterium
CGTGAATGTGGTAGCCGCGCAGGACGTCGCCGGCCCGCCGCATCCGCACGCACTGGACCGTGGGCAGCGTGCTCGGGGTCTTCCACACGATGCGGGCCACCCCGCTGCGCCCGCTCAGCGACAACCCGTGCAGTCCGTCGTAGCGCACGACGCTCACCCGGCCCGGGCTGCGCAGGCGCTGCACCTGGGCCTGGATCCGCGCCGCGCAGGCGGAGCTGGCGCGGCAGCCCCGGATGCGGCGCACGACGCCGGCCGCATCCCCGCGCTCCTGCGCCTTGACCACCGCGATCGCGGCGTTGCGCTCCGCGCTGGAGGCGCCCAGCTGGCGCGCCAAGCCGGCGGTGATCGCCAGGAACCCGACGACCGCCAGGAGGACGACCGCGAGCCTCAGCCGTCCTCACCGTTGAGCTCGAGGAAGCGCTCGACCGAGGCCTCCTGGTGCTCGAGCCGATCCGCCAGCAGCCGGGCGTGGTCCGCCGCCGCCGCGAAGAAGTCCTCGAGGCAGCGCTCCGGGTCGTCGGCCAGGGGGTAGACGCGGGCCACGTCCTGCTGCGCGCAGGCGATCCCCAACGGCGGGCGGCCCTCCGCCAGCGTCCGCGCGCCGCACACCGGCGCCACCACCAGGCTGCGGTCCGGCGCGACCAGCGCGGTGGGCAGGAGCCGGTGGGCGGGAAGCGGGACCTCGAGCTCGATCCGGCGATCGACCTCGACGGCGCCCTCCACCAGCTCCTCCAGCGGCTCGCTCCAGATGCTCAGGACGGTGTCGGCGCCCACCAGGGCATCGCGCAGCGCCGTGGCCTGCTCGGCGTACAGCCGCTCGGCCTCGGTGCGGTCCCCGGCGTCGGCCAGGTCGAGGTCGCAGGGGACGCGCAGCAGCTCGCTGCCGCGCACGGCGGCGCCGGCGCCCCGGCCGCCGCTGGCCACGTAGGTCTGGAGCGTGCCCATGTCGCGGCGGCCGTGGAAGATGACGGTGACCGTCTCGGAGACGGGCAGTCCCCGCACCTGGAGGGCGACCGCGGCCCCGGTGTCCGCGTCCAGCAGCGCCCGCCGCAAGAGCTCCTCCGCGGGCAGGTCGGGCTCGGGACGGGCGTGATCCTCCATCGCGTCGCTCTTTCGATCGGCCTCGGCGTGGTAGATGATGACTCATGAAGCTGATCTACAAACCGTTTGCGGTGGTGCTCGGGCTGCTCGCGGGCTTCCTCGGGCGCAAGCTCTTCGACCGGCTGTGGGGGCTGGTGGACGACCAGGAGCCGCCCAAGCCCAACACCCAGAGGGCGACGTGGCCGAAGGTCCTGGGCGCGGCGGCGCTGGAGGGATTGACGTTCCGGCTCACCCGGGCCGCGGTCGAGCGGGCGGGCGCGTCGGGCTTTCACTCGCTCACCGGCACCTGGCCGGGCGAGCGCGAGCCCGAGCCCGAGTAGGTCACTCGGCGCCGCCGCGCAGGACGAAGCCCCGCTCGGCCAGCTGCGCGAGCATGTCCTCGAACGCCCGGAAGTCGCGGGCCAGCAGCGCGTCGACGGGCCGGCCGGCGGGGCCGCGGGCCCGGAGCCAGCGCCGCAGCACCGCAGGCCCGGCGCGCTCCTCGGCCTCGGCCAGCAGGTCGAGCAGGATTCCCAGCTCGGGTCGGTGGTCGAGCTGGCCCGACAGCAGCGTCAGGGGTTCGGCCTCCAGGATCGCGCACAGCTCGTCCTCGGAGAGCCCGAGGAGGTCCATCAGGCGGCGCGCGCCGTCGGAGCCGGAGTCGGCGCTCAGAGCAGCACCGTCCCAGGGCGGAAGGTTTCTGACCTGAGGTTCGGGTCTAATGCAGAGCTCCATGTCACGTCACTCACGCTGGCCTCCATGCGTCGCGTCGCTGATCGTCGCTGGCGGCTTGGTCGGCCAGGTTTCCGCGTCCGCCGCCCACCCCGGCGAGGCTGCCGCGACGGCGCGCGCCCACGATCCGCTCCTGCACGTGCCGCGCGCGCGAG
>VAXS01000056.1 GCA_005883255.1 Actinomycetota bacterium
CTCTTCCGCGGGCAGCCGCCCGCCGTGGCCGCCGCTGCGCGCGAGGACCGCCTGCGCAACCGCCCGGCCGGGCTGGCCGCGGCGCTCCGCGGACTGGGGACGGGCGCGATGGAGCCGTTGTGGACCCGCCTGGGCGAGCTGCGCATGCCGATGACCGCGATCGTGGGCGAGCGCGACGCCAAGTTCCGCAAGCTCGCGGAGCGGATGGTGGCCGAGATCCCCGACGCCGAGCTCCTCGTGGTGCCGGGCGTGGGACACGCGGTCCACCTCGAGGCGCCCGCGCTCGTGGCCGCGGCGATCGCCGAGCGCGTGCCGGCGGCTGCGCCCGCCCGGCTGTCCTAACCGGCCGCGACGGCGGTGACGATCCAGGTGGAGGCGGGCGCCCGCACGCCATCGGGGCCGGCGAACTCGGCCAGTCCCTCGCGCAGCGCGGCGTCGACCTGCCCGTGGAGGTGCGCCGCCCGGTCGCCGGCCAGGCGCAGGATCTCGCCGGCCGGCCCCATCGCCATCACCAGGTCGACGGCCTCGTCCAGGTCGCGGCCGATCACGATCGGGATGTCGCAGCGGCGGAGCGAGACGTCCGCGAAACCGGCACCGAGGAGGATGGCGCTGGTGGTGTCGGCGTCGGCCATCGAGAACGGGCCGGGCCCGCAGGTCGGCTCCTCGTACTCGTCGGGGCGGGGGACGATCCCCTCCACGATCTCCTGCGCGCGGTAGAGCCACTCGTTGTCGATCCGCCGCCGCCACACGACCATGACCAGCCTGCCGCCCGGGACCAGCGCCTGGCGCACGTTGCGCATGGCCGGCACCGGGTTGGCGAAGAACATCGTGCCCATGCGCGAGAACGCGAGGTCGAAGCGCTCGTCGAAGGACGTGGTCTGCACGTCGGCCACCTCGAACCGCGCATTGGCCACGCCGGCCTCCGCCGCCTCGGCGCGGGCGGTCTCGATGAACCGCGCCGCGGCGTCGACGCCCATCGCCTCGCCGGTCGGTCCCACCAGCTCGGCGATGCGCTGGGTGGTGTCGCCGAACCCGCAGCCGACGTCCAGCACGCGCTGGCCGGTCCGCGGCGGGACCAGCTCCAGGGCCGCCTCGCCATGCGCCCCGAGCCCGGTGGTGACGATCTCGCGGAAGCGGACGAACCGGTCGTACAGCGGGCCGTCCCAGGCCGCGATCGCCTCGGCGTTCGCTCCCGAGCCCCACCTCGTCTCCACCGTGCTCATTGTCCGCGCTCCTCTGGTCGTCCCTGACCGTGCCAACGATACGCGCTGGACCGGCCCTATGGGAGTCCGAGGCCCGGCGCTCGGGGCAGGGGGATGACCCCGTCCACGGGTGGGAACGGGTCCTCCACGTCCTCGAACAGCGCCAGCGTCGCCAGCCCGGACGGTCGCGCCACGCGCAGGGCGGCCGCGGCGTGCAACCCGCCGGCGATTCCCGCCGGCCCGTCGAACGTGGAGGCCAGGTAGACGTCGGCCCCGGCGGCGCGCGCGGTCGCGGCGTCGCGCAGCAGGTCGCCGATCCCGCCGCAGCCCGCGACCTTCAGGCACACGGCGTCCGCCGCCCCCGTGGCCAGCGCGCCAGGCTCGCGCGCGCTCTCGTCCAGCGCCACCGGGACCGCGCCGGCCAGCGCGGCGCGCACCGCCCGGATGGCGGCGCCGCCCCGGGCCGGCTCCTCGCACAGTTCGATGCCGGTGGGCGCCAGCGCGCGCAGCGCCGTTACGGCCTCGTCCACCGACCAGGCGCCGTTGGCATCGATCCGGATCGCGACGCGGTCGCCCACCGCGGCCCGCACCGCCGCCAGCCGCCCCGCGTCGTCGCCCAGGCCCACCTTCACCTTCACGCAGCGAAAGCCCGCGCCCGCGGCCTCGGCGGCGGCCCGGGCGGCCGCCTCCGGGTCGGTGGCCCCGATCGTGGCGTTGACCACCACCGCCTCCGCCGGACGCTGCGCCAGCACGGAGGCCAGCGGCAGGCCCCGGCGGCGGGCCTCGAGGTCCCACAGCGCCACGTCGAGCGCGGCGCGGGCCTGGGGCAGCGGGCACCGTCCCCGGCACGCCGCTCGCAGCGCCGCCAGGGGCTGGTCGTCGCCCGCTCCCAGCACGTCCGCGCAGCCCTCGACCTGCGCCCGCACCGCCGCCAGCCCGACGCCGTCGTAGGCCTGAAGCGGCGCCGCCTCGCCCACGCCCACCACGCCGTCGCGATCGCGGACGGTCACCGCCAGGATCTCCCGCTCCTCCAGCGTTCCGAATGCCGTAGCCAGCGGCGCGCGGAAGCGCAGCCGCCGCGGCTCCACCTCCAGCCGCATCTAGTCCGAGAGCAGCACGCCGGCGGACAGGAGGACGCAGAACGCCAGCTGCAGCAGGCCGGTGCGGGCCAGGGCGGCGTTCAGCGCCGGTCCGTCCGTGCGCTGCGCCACGGTGCGCACCAGCGGCGGGACCAGCGGCAGCGCCGCCCAGGACAGCAACAGCCAGCCCGACAGCGAGCCCAGCGCCCAGGGCAGCGGGGCCAGCGCGAAGGCGCACAGCACCAGGGCGGCGTACAGGCGCCGGGCCCGCATCGGGCCCAGCTTCACCGCCAGCGTGCGCTTGCCCGCCCGGCGGTCGGTCTCCAGGTCGCGGACGTTGTTGACCACCAGGATCGCCGTGGCCAGCAGTCCCACCGGCACCGCCAGGGCGAACGCCTCCCAGGTGAGGTCCTTGGTCTGGACGAAGTAGGACCCGGTGACCGCCACCAGCCCGAAGAACAGGAACACGAAGAGCTCGCCCAGCCCCTCGTAGCCGTAAGGGCGGGGACCGCCGGTGTAGAGCACGCCCGCGAGGATCGAGGCGCCGCCCACCAGCAGCAGCTCCCACCCGGCCACCACCACCAGGTAGATCCCCACCGCCACCGCCACCCCGAACGAGATCCAGGTGGCGAACAGCACCTGCCGCGGCGGGACCAGCCCGCCCGCGGTGACGCGGACCGGGCCCAGCCGGTCCTCGGTGTCGGCGCCCCGGCGGGCGTCGGAGTAGTCATTGGAGAGGTTCGTCCCCACCTGGATGAAGATGGCCCCCACCAGGGCCGCCGCGAAGACCAGCGGGCGGAAGTGCGCGTCGACCGCGCCCAGCGACGTGCCCACCAGCACCGGCGCCACCGACGCCGGCAGGGTGCGCACCCGGGCCGCCCGCAGCCAGATGCCCGCGCCGCCCCGCAGGGGCGCGGGGCGCTCTCGCTCAGGGGCGGCGGGGGAACTTGGAGAAGTCGGGCTGGCGCTTCTCGACATAGGCGTCGCGCCCCTCCTGGGCCTCGGGGGACATGTAGAAGAGAAGGTTGGTGTCGTGCGCGAGCTGCTGGATGCCGCTCAGCCCGTCCTCGTCGGCGTTGAAGCTGGCCTTGAGCAGGCGCAGCGAGAAGGGGGAGAGGGCGAGCATCTCGCGACACCAGCCCACGGTCTCCTCCTCCAGGCGCTCGAGCGGCACCACCGCGTTCACCAGTCCCATGGCCAGCGCCTCCTGCGCGTCGTACTGGCGGCACAGGAACCAGATCTCCTTGGCCTTCTTGGGGCCGACCAGCCGGCTGAGCACGCTGGCGCCGAACCCGCCGTCGAAGCTCCCCACCCGGGGGCCGGTCTGGCCGAACCGGGCGTTGTCGGCCGCGATCGTGAGGTCGCAGACCACGTGCAGGACGTGGCCGCCGCCGATCGCGTAGCCGGCGACCATCGCCACCACCGGCTTGGGCAGGCGCCGGATCTGGACCTGCAGGTCCGTGACGTGGAAGCGACCGACGCCTCGCCGAAGGCGTCCGACAGCTCGACCAGCGTCTGGGGACGGAAGGCGTTGCGGACCTCGGGCCGGTCGATCGTGATCTTGGCGATCCCGTCGCCCGAGAGCTCGTAGCGAATGTCGGCGTAGTCGCCGGCGGGGGTCCAGCTGACGGTCACGAGCGGGCAACACTAACGCCCGGAAGTGGGATGCTGCTCACCGTGACGGAACGGGACAAGGTGGTGGCCGTGCGCCGCCTGTGGGACGCGTTCGCCGAGGGCGGGGTGGACGCCGTGCTCGAGGTCTGCGATCCCGACGTGGAGTGGTCGCTGTTCGGGACGGACGGCCAGGTCGTGCGCGGGCACGACGGACTGCGCAACTACATGGACGAGGTGGCGGCGCACGGCGACCAGATCGACGCCGACGCCTACACCTACGACCCGGTGGGCGACGACGCCGTGATGGTGTCCGGGCACGTCCGCCGGCGCACGCCCCAGGGCATGACCGACACGCAGCTGCACTGGATCTACCGCTTCCGCGACGATCGGCTGGTGCGCTTCGACGCCTACCAGACCCGCGAGGAGGCCCTGCGGGCGGCGCGCGGCGACGGCTAGTGCGAGTCCCGGCCTGGCTGCCCCGCGCGGCGACGTCGGTGGGCGACAGGCCCGCGCTGGTCGACTCCGCCGGAACCCTGACCTACGCTCAGCTCGACGCCCGGGCCGCGGCCGCCGCGGGCGCGCTCGCGGCGGCGGGGGTGGCCGAGGGAGACCGCGTGGGCCTTGCGCTCCCGGCGGGCCGGGCCTTCGTCGAGGCGCTGCACGGCTGCTGGCGGCTGGGAGCGGTGGTCGTGCCGCTCGAC
>VAXS01000057.1 GCA_005883255.1 Actinomycetota bacterium
GAGCGCACGGAGACGTTCATCCCGATGAACCCGACGGCCGCCGACAGGATGCCGCCGATCGCGAAGCCGATCGCCACCCGGATGTTCTGAATGGGGATGAGGACGACGAACAGCACCACGCCGACCACGCCGATCGTCAGGTACTGGCGGCGCAGGTAGGCGGACGCACCCTCCTGGACCGCCGCCGAGATGCTGCGCATGAGCTCGTTCCCCGGCGACAGGGCCAGGAGTGATCTTGAGGTCAGCGCGCCGTACACGAGGGCCACGCCGGCGCACGCGAGCGCGACGACGACCCCATGGTTGGTGAGGAAGTCACTCAATCTGCAGGTCCTCCGGGCCGAAGAGGCGCGGGAGTGTATCGGGCGGGGGCGGCCGGGGGGCGTCTACTGGCCGGGGACCCAGAGGCGGCCGCTGCGCTGGGCGGGACCGGGCGGGGCGTCCCCGGATTGCTCCTGCTCGCCGGGCGGCGCCTGCTGGCCTGAGGGCGGCTGTTCGCCCCCGGACGGCGGCTGCGCGCCCCCGGGCGGAGGGGGGGCCTGCGCCTGCTGGGCGTACGCCATCTGCAGCTGGGCCAGGGCGTCGCGCAGCGGACGGACCTCGTCGCGCCCCCGCCGCTCGAGCAGCGGCAGCAGCGCCGCCACCCCGTCGATCGCCACCTGGACCTGCTCCAGGTCGCGCTCGCCCTCGGCCCCGGGCACCAGGCCGGCGCGCCGCCCGCCCAGGTTGATCAGCGAGACCGCGGTCTGCAGCAGGACGTCGTCGACCGTGACCTTCTTCAGCTCGGCCTCCAGCGCGGCCCGCATCTCCTCCTCGCTCGGTTGCGGTCGCTCCTGGCTCATGCCACCACCTCCTGGGCGTACGTGTCGGCGGTCTCCTGGACGGCGGCGGCGAACACCTCGTCGCGCGCGGCCCCCGCCTCGATCATCCGCCGCTGGCGCTGGGCGCCGTTGAGCTCGGGCAGCGCGACCTCGATGCCGAGCTCCGAGCGCATCGGCGCCGTCCAGTCCAGCAGGCGAGCAACCGCCCGCGCGGCCGGCTCCTCCTCGCCCGCGTCGAGGTCGATCAGCTCGCCGTCCAGGCCCCAGCGGATCGCCCGCCACAGGTTCTCCTCGACCAGGCGCGGAGCCGGGTCCGCGAACGGCACGCCCTCGTCCACGTCGCGGGCCGCCTGCGCCACGCACGCCACCATCAGCCCGGCCAGCGCCTCGGACTCGGGCGCGGTCATCTGGGCGTCGCAGATCCGCAGCTCGACCGTCCCGAAGTCGATGTGCGGGCGAATCGACCACCACACCTGGGTGTACTCGACTACCGAGCGCGTGCGGACCAGCAGCTCCACGTACTCCTGGAAGGCGTCCCAGCTCCCCAGCGGGTCCGGGATCCCGCAGCGCGGGAACGTGCGGGTGAAGATCTGCGAGCGCGCGCTGTGCAGGCCCGAGTCGCGCCCGTCCAGGTAGGGCGAGTTGGCGGAGATCGCCAGCAGCACCGGCAGCGCCGGCCGCAGCCGGTCGCACACGGCC
Source organism: Actinomycetota bacterium (assembly GCA_005883255.1). Taxonomy (GTDB): domain Bacteria; phylum Actinomycetota; class Thermoleophilia; order Solirubrobacterales; family Solirubrobacteraceae; genus AC-38. Next base: position 1,518 of record VAXS01000057.1, read on the forward strand.
ACCGCCCGGTCGGGGCCCCGGACCCCCACGTGCGCGTGGACCGACCAGCTGTTGTTGCGCCACACCACGTAGCGCAGCTCCTGGTCCAGCCGCCGGTAGTGCTCGGTGTCGATGATCCGCTGCTCGCGGTAGTCGGAGAACGGGTGCGTCCCGGTGGCGCCCAGGGCCGCCCCCTGGGCCCCGGCCAGCGAGAACAGCCGCCGGCGGCGGTCCCGCTGGCGCGCCACGGCGTCGGCGAAGTCCTCGCCTCGCCCGGAGCGGATCTCGATCTCCGAGGCGATCAGCTCGCCGGCGATCGAGTCGGACAGCACCGGGTCGGCCGCGGCGGCGGCGTCCCGCAGCTCCTCGAAGCGCGAGGCCAGCGCCAGCGTGGCCGGGTCCAGGATCGCGAACTCCTCCTCGATGCCGACGGTGAAGTCGGTCGAGCCCTCGAACCGCTGCCGGGCGCTGTCCAGGTCGAGCGTCACGCCGGGTGGCCGCCGATCAGGTCAGATAGAAGTAGAGCGCGTAGAGGAGGTCGACGGCGGGGCTGGAGGTGTGGACCGTCACCTCGGGCGGGACCTGGAGCAGGGCCTCGGAGTAGTTGAAGATGATCTTCACGCCGGCGTCCACCAGCGCGTCGGCCAGCGGCTGCGCCGCCTGCGACGGCACCGCCAGGACCGCCACCACGATGTCCTCCTCCTCGACCACCTTGCCCAGGTCGTCGACGTCGCGGACCGGGAGCGGTCCCACCTGGGCGCCCAGCTTAGCCGGGTCGGTGTCGAACACGGCCACGATCCGGAAGCCGTGGTCGGCGAAGATGTCCGAGGAGGCGATCGCCGTCCCCAGGTGGCCGGCGCCGAACAGCGCGATGTTGTGCTGCCCGGAGGTCCGCAGGATCTTGCGGATCTGCGAGACCAGCGAGTCGACGTTGTAGCCCACCCCGCGCTTGCCGAACTTGCCGAAGCCGGAGAGGTCGCGCCGGATCTGCGTGGAGTTGACGTGCGTGTAGTCGGACAGCTCCTGGGAGGAGATCGTCTCCTTGCCCATCTTGCGGGCCTGCGTGAGGACCTGGAGGTAGCGCGAGAGGCGCGCGGCCACGCCCAGCGAGAGGCGCTCGCCGGGCGAGGGAGCCGGCTCGGGGGCCGGCTCGGCACGAAAGGTCACGTCGCTCATGGGCGATCCACTCTACCGAGCATCCGCCGCAGCTCCGCCTCGTCCACGAACAGGTCGAAGGCCTCCTCGCCGTCCACCGCGACCACGGGGATGCGCTCCAGGTAGCGGCGGTGCAGCGCGTCGTCGAGGCTGATGTCGCGTTCCACCAGCTCGAACGGCAGGTCGGCCCGCACGCGGTCCAGCACCACGCGGGCGTCGTCGCACAGGTGGCAGCCGGGACGCCGGTAGAGCGTCACCGTGGCCACCCCTACAGCCCCCGCTCCCCGGTCGCGTACACGTCGAGGTCCAGGTAGCGGGGGTGCGGAAGGGCGGGCACATGCCGGGCGGCGGCGGCGATCATGGCCGCGTTGTCCGTGCACAGCTCCGGCGGCGGGATCGCCACCTCCACGCCCAGTCCGGCCACGCGCTCGCGCAGCGGGCCGTTGGCCGCCACCCCGCCGCCGATGGCCAGGCGCGTGTGGCCGGTCTGGGCCAGCCCCCGCTCCACCCGCGACACCAGCGACTCCACGATCGCCCGCTGGTAGGAGGCGGCGAGGTCGGCCCGCCGGCGCCCCGCCTCCTCCTCCCCGAGGTCGCGGATCGCGTACAGCAGCGCGGTCTTCAGGCCGGCGAACGAGAAGTCGAGCCCGGCCACGCCCCGGGCGGTGGGGAAGTCGAACGCGCCCGGATCGCCGTCCTGCGCCAGCCGCTGCAGGGCCGGCCCCCCGGGATAGGGCAGCCCGAGCAGGCGCGCGCCCTTGTCGAACGCCTCCCCGGCCGCGTCGTCCAGCGTGCGGCCCACCACGTCGAACCCGCCGGGCTCGCGCACGTCGGCCAGCAGCGTGTGCCCGCCCGAGGCGATCAGGCACAGGAACGGCGGTGCGAACGGAGCGGGCCCCAGGAACGTGGCGGCCACGTGTCCGTGCAGGTGGTCGACGGGCGCCAGCGGGAGCTCGCGGGGGGCGGCCAGCGCCTTGGCCGTCTGCAGGCCGACCAGCAGCGCGCCGATCAGGCCCGGCCCCTGGGTGACCGCCACCAGCTCGACGTCGTCCAGCGAGGCCTCCGCCCGGGCGAGCGCGTC
>VAXS01000058.1 GCA_005883255.1 Actinomycetota bacterium
GCCCAGGCCCGCCGGTACGCTTGGCCGCCGTGCCGTACTACGTCACCACCCCCATCTACTACGTCAACGCCGCGCCCCACCTGGGGCACGCGTACACGACGATCGCCGCCGACGTGCTGGCCCGCCACATGCGCCAGCGGGGCGAGGAGGTGTTCTTCCTCACCGGCACCGACGAGCACGGCGAGCCGATCGCCCAGGCCGCGGAGCGGGAGGGGCTGACGCCGCAGGAGCTCGTCGATCGCATCGCGCCCCGCTTCCAGGCGCTGATGCCCGAGCTGGAGGTGTCCAACGACTTCTTCATCCGCACCAGCGACCCCCAGCACGAGGCCAAGGTGCAGGAGATCCTCCAGCGCGTGTACGACGCCGGCCACGTGTACGCCGGCACCTACGAGGGCTGGTACTGCCCCCGCTGCGCGGACTTCAAGACCGAGAGCGAGATCGCGGAGGGCAACACCTGCCCGATCCACGGGATCCCGCTGGAATGGCACGAGGAGGACAACTGGTTCTTCCGCCTCTCCGCTTTCCAAGTGCCCCTCGAGCGCCTGTACGCCGAGCGCCCCGACTTCGTCCTTCCGGGCGTCCGCTACAACGAGGCGGTCTCGTTCATCCGGCAGGGCCTCGACGACGTCTCGCTGACCCGCGCGCGGCTGCGCTGGGGCGTCCCGGTCCCCTGGGACGAGAACCAGGTCTTCTACGTCTGGTTCGACGCGCTCCTCAACTACGTCACCGCGCTCTCCTACGCCCGCGACGGCGTCGACCTCACCTCCGAGTTCTGGCCCGCGCGCTACCACCTGATCGGGAAGGACATCCTCAAGTTCCACTGCGTGTACTGGCCGGCGCTGCTGATGGCCGCCGGCTACGAGGTGCCCCACCGGCTGTTCGTGCACGGGTACCTGCTCAGCGAGGGCGAGAAGATGTCCAAGTCGCTGGGGAACGTGCTCGACCCGTTCGAGGTCATGGACAAGTTCGGGCCCGACGCCTTGCGCTTCTACTGCCTGCGCGAGGTCACGTTCGGACAGGACGGGTCGGTGTCGACGACCGGCTTCGAGTCGCGCTACGAGACCGAGCTGGCCAACGACTTCGGCAACCTCGCCTCGCGCACGATCGCGATGATCGGCCGCTACCGGGACGGGACCATTCCCGACGCGCCGGTCGACCCGCAGCTCGAGCCCGACTTCGCGGGGCTGGGAGAGACGGTGGTCGCCCGGCTGGACGACGCCGACGTCACCGGAGCCCTGGACGAGATCTGGCAGCGCGTGCGCCGGCTCAACCGCTACGTGGAGGAGCGCGCGCCCTGGCAGCTGGCCAAGGACGAGGCGCGCGCCGGCGACCTCGACGTCGCGCTGCGCTCGCTGGCCGAGGGCCTGCGGGTGGTGACGGTCCTCCTGCATGCCTACAGGCCCTCCACCGCCGAGCGCCTGCTGGCGGCGCTGGGGCGTCCGGCCTTGCAGTTGACGACCGCGCGCTACGGCGCCCAGCCCGGCGGCCAGCCGGTGGAGGCGATCGAGCCGCTGTTCCCCAAGCGATGATCGACTCCCACGCCCATCTGGACGCGTGCTCGCGTCCGCCCGCCGAGCTGGTCGCGGACGCCGAGCGCGCCGGAGTGCACAAGATCCTGGCCATCGGGATGGACGGCGCCTCGTGCCGGGCGGCGCTGGCCGCCGCCGAGGCGTTCCCGCAGGTGCACGTGGCGGTCGGCCGCCACCCCGCCAACTCGGCCGGGTTCGACGACAACGACCTGGCCGAGCTGGAGGCGCTGGCCGCCCACGAGCGCTGCGCGGCCATCGGCGAGACCGGCCTGGACTTCAAGCGCGACTACGCGCCCCGCGAGGACATGGAGCGCGCGTTCTTGGCCCAGATCGAGCTGGCCCGGCAGGCCGTCAAGCCGCTGGTCATCCACACCCGGGAGGCCGCCGACGAGACGATCGGCCTCCTGGACGAGGACGCGCGGGGCCTGCCGGTGATCATGCACTGCTTCTCGCTCACCGACCGGCTCGACGCCTGCCTGGAGCGGGGCTGGTGGATCTCGTTCGCCGGCAACGTCACCTACCCGTCGGCCGACGAGCTGCGGGAGGCGGCCCGGCGCGTCCCCGACGAGCGCCTGCTGGTCGAGACCGACGCGCCCTACCTGGCCGCCCAGCCGATCCGCGGGCGCGAGAACGAGCCCGCGCACGTCGTGCACACCGCCCGCGCGCTGGCCGAGTACCGCGGCGTCTCATATGAAGAGCTGGAGACGGTGGTCGAGCGCAACGCGGCCGAGGTGCTGGGATGGTGAGCGCGGCCGAGCTGCCCGCCCAGCCCAGCCTCCGGCGCCTGCGCCGGTTCGACATCCGCCCGAACCGGGAGCTGGGCCAGAACTTCCTGGTCGACTCGAACCTCCTCGGCGTGATCGACCGGGCGGCCGAGCTCGGGCCCGGCGACGTGGTGCTGGAGATCGGCGGGGGGCTGGGCGTGCTCTCCGAGTACCTGGCCGAGCGGGTGGCGCACGTGCACGTGGTCGAGGTGGATCGCGCGCTGGAGCCGGCGCTGCGCGACGCGCTCGACCCGCACGCCAACACCACCCTGCACCTGGCGGACGCGCTGGCCCTGGACCTGCCGACACTGCGACCGGCGCCGGACAAGGTCGTCGCCAACCTGCCATATGGGATCGCGGCCAGCGCGGTCCTGCGCACCATCGACGAGCTGCCCGACTGCCGGCGCTGGGTGGCGATGGCCCAGCGGGAGGTGGGGGAGCGGCTGGCGGCGCGGCCCGCGACGCCGGCGTACGGGGTCCCGTCGGTGCTGGCCCAGCTGGCCTGCGACGTGCGGGTGCTGCGAGCGATCTCGCGCACCGTCTTCTTCCCGGTGCCCAACGTCGACTCGGTGCTGGTCGCGCTGGAGCGCCGCGGTCCGGCCGCGCCGGCGGCGGTGCGCGAGCTCGTGCACGCGGCGTTCGCCCACCGGCGCAAGGCGCTGGGCGGATCGCTGGCGCTGGCGCCGGGCGCGCCGGCGGGCGTGCGCGAGCGCGCCCGCGCGGCCCTGGAGGCGATGGGCCATCCGGCCGACGAGCGCGCGGAGCGCCTGGCGCCGGAGGAGTTCCGCGAGCTGGCCGAGCGGCTCGCGCCGGCGTGAACCCGCTGCGCACGCTCGCGCCCGGCAAGGTCAACCTCTGCCTGGCGCTGGGAGAGGAGCGGGCCGACGGCCGCCACGAGCTGGTGACCGTCGTGCAGGCGATCTCGCTGGCGGATCGGCTGCGGCTGGAGACGGGGGTGGGCGCCGACGAGGTGATCTGCCCGGCAGTGGAGGGCGAGAACCTGTCCGCCCGCGCACTGGTGGCGTACCGGGAAGCCACCGGCTGGACCGGCTCACCGGTGCGCCTGACCATCGAGAAGCAGGTGCCGGTCGCGGCGGGGATGGGCGGAGGATCGAGCGACGCAGCCGGGCCGCTCCCGCCGCCGACCCCGTTCGCGGTCGTCGTCCTGCCCTCGCCGCACCGCCTCGCCACCGCCGACGTCTACCGCGAGGCCGACCGGCTCGGCCTGCCTCGCTCCGTCACCGAGCTGACCGAGCGGCGGGCGGCGATCGAGGCCGCGTTTCGCCTCGGCGCCGACATCCCCACCGACCTGCTGGTCAACGACCTCGAGCCGGCGGCCCGCTCGCTCTGCCCGTCCATCGACGCCGCCCTCGCCGACGTCCGCGCGGCCGGCGCCACCGCCGCGCTGGTCAGCGGCTCGGGCCCGACGGTCTTCGGGCTCTTCGACGACCCCGGCGCCGCCGAGGCCGCGGCCGGCGAGCTCCAGTCCCGCCACCCCGGCGCCCGCGACGCCACTCCCGTGGACGCGAGTGCCGGCCAGGTGCACGACGACCGATGAAGATCGGCCCGCTCGTCGTCGCCGGCCTCCTCGCCGCCTACCTCGTCCTGCGCTGGCGGCGCCTGCAACTGGAGAACCGGATCCTGGGCGTGGTGGCGGTCGCCGGGCTCGCCGTCTACGGGAGCGGGGTCGTGCACATCCCCAGCCTGGACAAGGTCCTACGCGACGTCGGGAAGGCGCTGGGCCCCTACACGTACGCCCTGGTCGGCGCCCTGGCCTTCCTGGAGACCGGCGCCTTCGTCGGGCTGGTCGCCCCCGGGGAGACCGCCGTGATCGTCGGCGGGGTCGTCGCCGGGCAGGGACAGATCGACATCGTGGCGCTGATCGCGCTGGTCTGGGTCTGCGCGGTGGCCGGCGACAGCGTCAGCTTCTGGCTGGGCCGCCGCCTGGGCCGCGGCTTCCTGATCCGCCACGGCGCCCGCCTGCGCATCACCGAGGCGCGACTCGAGCAGGTCGAGCGCTTCCTCGACCGCCACGGTCGCCCCACGATCCTCATCGGCCGCTTCATCGGCTTCGTCCGTCCCCTGGCGCCGTTCGTGGCCAGCGCCGCGGGGATGCCCTACCGCCGCTTCCTCCCGATCGACGTCATCGCCGCCGGGCTGTGGTCGACCACGTTCTGCCTGCTGGGCTTCGTGTTCTGGCACTCGCTGAACACGGTCCTCGACGTGGCCAAGAAGGGCGCGTTCGCCTTGGGCACGGTGGTCGCAGTCGCGGTGGTGGCCGTGGTCCTCTACCGCTACCTGCGCGAGGAGGAGAACCGGGAGCGGGCCAAGCGGTGGATCGCCACGCAGGCGGAGCGCCCGGCGCTGCGGCCGCTGGTCCGGGTCCTGCCGTGGGCGGGTTCGCGTTCGGCGGGCTGGGCGCGCGGGTCGCGCACGGGCAGATCCCCGGGATCGACAGCAGCGGACTCGACGCGGCCGACAGCCTGCGCTCGCATGTCGCCGTGGACGTGGCCAAGGTCGTCACCACCGCCGGCGCGCTGCCCGCGGTGGCGACGGTGGTCGGGCTGGCGGTGGTGTGGCTGCTCATGCGCCGCCGGCCGCTGGAGGCGTGTGCGCTGGCCGCCGGCCTGGGGCTCACGATCCTCTCGGTGGACGTCGCCAAGGCCGCCTTCGATCGCGCGCGACCGCCCGCCGCGCTGGTGCACACCAACGGGCAGAGCTACCCGTCCGGCCACTCGGCCTACGCCATGTCCTACGCCGCCGTCGCGGTCGCCTTCGCGTATGCCTTCCGCGGATTCGTCAACCGGTCGGCGCTGGTGGCCGGCGGGCTCGTCCTGGCGGTCCTGGTGGGCGCCACGCGCGTGTACCTGCGCGCGCACTACGTCTCCGACGTGCTCGGGGGGTTCGGGCTGGCGGCGGCGGTCTTCGCACTGTGCGGGACCGTGGCAGTCGTCGTCGCGTTTCTCCGTCACAATGCGCGCAGCGCATGAGCAACACCGCGATCACCTACCTGATCGGGGCGTGCGCGGGCGTGTTCTCGCTCGCGGCCTACGGGGCCTGGGTGCTCGTCCCCGTGTGGACGGCGTACAGCCGTACCTGGGAGCGCCTCGCCGCCGCCTTCCTGTCCCTGTACGTGCTGCTGGCGTTCGTCGGCATCGGCACCGGGATCGGGGCGCTGGTGATCTGGTTCTGGGACCGGCTGTAGATGGCCAACTCCACGCGTGCCGCGGCGCCGCCCAGCGGCGCCGGCCTCACGGCCCTCGAGGCCGTCTCGGCCGCCGTCGAGGCGGGCGCCGGGCTGCCCGAGGTGGTGCGCGCCGCCGAGCGCGCGCTCGACGCCAGCCTGGCGGTGAGCGACGGGTCGGGGCGCCAGCTGGCGGTCGCCGCCCGCTCCAGCGCCGACGAGCGGGCCCTGGCCGCCGAGGCCGACGGCGTCGAGACTCTGGAGCTGCGGGTGGCGGAGGAGCTGGTGGGCCGCGTGCGGATGCGCCTGCGCGGCGATTCGCCGCCGCCGGTGGTGCTGGCCGTCATCCGCCAGCTGCTGACCGCGGAGGTCGAGCGCGTGCGGGCTCCCGAGCGCGCCTCGGAGGAGGCCATGGCGGACCTGGTCCACGCGCTCCTGGGCGAGCCGGGGCCGGACGGCGCCGAGCTCGGGGCCCGGGCCCGCTCGCTGGGAGTCGACCTCCAGGCGGGCGGCACCGTGGTGGTGGCCCGCGCGCTGCCCATGGTCCCCACCGACGAGGACTGGGGGGCGCGGGTCCTGACCGTGGCCGAGCGGGGCGCCCGGGCCGCCGCGCCCTCGGCGCTGGCCGCGCCCGCCGACTGCGCCGCGCCGGCGCCGAGGCGCTGCTGGCCGCCAACGTGGTCGAGGCCGACGCCGGCGACGAGCGCCTGCTGGCCTTCGAGGACACCGGCGCCTACCGGCTCCTGCTCCCGTACATGACCGACCGGCCCGACGAGCTGCAGCGCTTCTACTCCGAGACGCTCGAGCCGCTCATCGCCTACGACGAGCAGTACGAGACCGAGCTGGTCCAGACCCTGGAGACGTTCCTGGACCGCGACGGCAACGTCGCCCAGACCGCCCAGCGCCTGTACACCCATCGGCATACCGTGCGCTACCGGCTGGAGCGGGTGCGGGAGCTCAGCGGCCTGGACGTGGGCTCCAGCGACGGCCGTGAGCGCCTCTCGCTGGGCCTCAAGGCCATGCGGGTGCTGGGGATCGCCGCCCCGCGCGGTCCCGCCACCGAGGCGGGTGCCGAGGCCGGCCGGGTGCCCGGCGGGCCGCAGGATCGCCAGCGCTGAGCGCGGAGGCGTCCCCGAGCCCGTAGGATCGCCGGCCGTGCGGTTCGTCGACCTCTCGGCGCCGATCGAGGCGAGCCCTCCGGACACGCCCGCCCCCCTGCGCACCGAGATCGCCTACGCCGACCACGCCGCCGGCGCCGCCGCTGTCGAGGCCCTGTTCGACGTGCCCGCCCGCCTGCTGCGCGACGCCGAGGGCTGGGCCACGGAGGAGCTGCGGCTGGGCACGCACAACTCCACGCACGTGGACGCGCCCTGGCACTACAACTCCACCATCGCCGGGCAGCGGGCGGCGACGATCGACGAGCTGCCGCTCGACTGGTTCCACGGCCCGGGCGTGGTGCTGGACATGAGCGCGCGCGAGGACGGCGACCCGATGACGGCCGCGGACGCCGAGGGCGAGCTGGCGCGCATCGGCCACGAGCTGCGCGCGGGCGACATCGTCCTCGTTCGCACCGACCGCGACCGCTTCTACGGCGAGCCGGACTACGTCGCCCGGGGACCGGGGGTGACCGCCGAGGCGACGCGCTGGCTCTACGACCAAGGAGTGCGGGTCATGGGCATCGACGCCTGGGGCTGGGACGCGCCCCTGCACCTCCAGGCCGCCGCCGCCCGCGAGCGCGACCAGCCCGGGGTGTTCTGGGCCGCCCACCAGTGCGACCTGCCCTACTGCCAGATCGAGCGGCTGGTGAACCTGGCGGCGCTGCCCGCGGACGGGTTCACGGTCTCGTGCTTTCCCCTGAAGGTGGCCGGCGGGAGCGCGGGGCCGGCCCGGGTGGTGGCGATGCTGCCGTGAGCGTGGCGATCGTCACCGGCTCCGGCAGCCCGACCCTGCCGGACTTCGAGTCGGTCGAGACGCGCGACGTCGAAACTCCGTACGGGTCCGCGACGGTGGCCGCCGGGCGCTTCGCCGGGATCGACGTGCTGCACGTCTCGCGCCACGGCGAGGGTCACGTCCGCCTCTCCAACCACGTCGACCACCGGGCGAACCTATGGGCGCTGCGGGAGCTGGGCGCGCGGGCGGTCGTCGGCTGCACGGCCTGCGGGGCGCTGGACGGCGACATCCCGCTGGGGACGCTGATCGTCTTCGACGACCTGCACTTCCCGGCCAACCGGCTGCCGGACGGGAGGCTGTGCACCTGGTTCGACGAGCCCGGCGCCGCGGATCGCGGCCACTGGATCTTCGAGCGGCCGTTCTCGGATGCGCTGCGGCGCGCGCTGGTGGAGGCGGCGGCCGACGCCGGCGTCCACGCCCGGGACGGCGGCTGCTACGGCCACGTGGACGGCCCGCGCTTCAACACCCGCGCCGAGATCGCCCAGCTCGCCCGCGCCGGCGTGACCGCCGTGAGCCAGACGGGGGGACCGGAGACGGTGCTCTGCGGCGAGGCCGAGCTGCCCTACGCCCTCATCGGCTTCGCCACCGACTACGCCAACGGGATCATGCCGACGGCCACGCCGGTGGAGGAGCTGATCCGGCTGATGGGGGAGAGCACGGCGCGTTTCGCCGCGGTCCTGGCGGCCGCGCTGCCGCGCCTGGACCTGGACGCGCTCGAGCCGCCGGGCGTGGTCTACCGGTTCGAGCGGTGAGGTCGAGCGCTCACTGCTGGACGGCGTAGAGCCGCCACTCTCCGGGGACGCCCGCCAGCTCGTGGACGCCGTGCTCGGCGAAGGTCAGCCCGGAGCCCACCACCAGGTCCTTCACGGTGTTGGACACCAGGACCTCGCCGGGGCCGGCCTGGGCTCCCACCCGGGCGCCGATGTGCACCGCCATTCCCGCCACGTCGTCCCCCACCAGCTCGCACTCGCCGGTGTGCAGGCCGGCGCGGATCTCCAGGCCCAGGCGCCGCACCTCGTCGGCGATGGTCTGCGCGCAGCGCACCGCCCGGGCGGGCCCGTCGAAGGTGGCGACGAAGCCGTCGCCCACGGTCTTGACCTCGCGTCCCCGGTAGCGCTCGAGGTGGCGCCGCACCAGCCGGTTGTGGTCGTCCAGCAACCGGCGCCAGCGGGCGTCGCCCAGCTCGGCGGCCCGCCGGGTGGAGCCCACGATGTCGGTGAACAGGACGGTGGCCAGCACCCGGTCGGGTTCCCGGACGGCCCGGTGCCCGGTGAGGAACTCCTCGATCTCGTCCAGCGCGGCGTCGGCGTCGCCCACGGTGATCAGGTGGGAGTCGCCGGGCAGCTCCACCATCCGCGCGCCGGGGACGTGATCGGCGATGTAGCGGCCGGCGCGCAGCGGCGCCACCCGGTCGCCGGTGCGGTGCAGGACGAGCGTCGGGACGGAGATGGTGGGCAGCGCGCGGCGCACGTCGATGTCCAGGTAGAGCCGCAGCAGCGACATCGCGCCCCGCGGGCTGGTCCCGGTGCGGAGGAGGCGCGACCACCACTGCTGCATCTGGGGGTCGTTGGCCAGGCTGGGCGCCCAGATGCCGAGCGCGACCGGCCCGCCCCAGTCGTGCCCGATCCCCTCGAACATCTGCTCCATCCGGTCGCGGGGGATGCCTTCGGGGTAGTCGTCGTCCTCGACGATGCGGGCAAAGGTGCCGAAGACCACGAGCGCCCGCGTACGGTCGGGGTGGGTAGCCGCGAACAGCAGGCTCATCGGCCCGCCCTCGGAGATCCCGAACAGCGCGGCCCGCTCGCTGCCGACGGCGTCCAGCACGGCCCGCACGTCCTCCATGCTCTCCTCGAGCGTGGGCGGATCGGACGGCCGGTCCGACATCCCCATGCCCCGCTTGTCGAACATGATCAGCCGCGAGAACGACGCCAGCCGCTCGAAGAACTCGGCCCACGGCGGGATGTCCCAGATCTCCTCGATGTGCCACACGAAGCCGGGCACGAAGACCAGGTCGAACGGCCCATCGCCCACCACCTGGTAGGCGATGCTGACATCCCCACTGCGGGCGTATCGGGTCTTCGGCGTCACGACGGCGCTGGCCACAACGGTACATCGCGCCAGCACGGCGAACCGTGAGGACCGGAACTCTCGCGGACGCCCCTAGTATGACTTCGCCGGCCCACTGGGGGGTCGTCCAACAGGCCTAGGACGCCAGGTTTTGGTCCTGGAGATCGGGGTTCAAGTCCCTGCCCCCCAGCTCCGTTCCGTCCGCCTGAAATGCGAACATGTGTTCGTGCGAGTGCCGGGGCCGAGATACACCGAAGTCGAAGCTAGGGTTGCCGTCGGTCAGTCCCGCTCATTGACGGAGGCGCTCCGGCGACTGGGCATGAGGCCGGCGGGTGGGAATCACGCGACACTGCGGAAGTACGTCGAGCGGTGGCGCATCCCGATCGATCACCTGGATGGCGGCGGGGGAGGCATGCGAGGGATGCGGCGACGCGCGCCGATTCCGCTGGACGAGATCCTGGTTGACGGGTCGACCTACAGCCGGGGGTCGCTCAAGCGTCGTCTGTACGCCGAGGGCTTGAAGTCGCCGCGTTGCGAGCTGTGCGGACAGGGGGGCCTTTCGCCCGAAGTCCAGGCGCCAGCGCTATTGCTCGCGAGCGTGCGGGACGCGCCACGATCGCCGTCGCGCGGCGTATCCGGAGCGGCGCAAGGTGGATCGACCGCCCTATCCGCAGCTGCTGCGGGAGGTGCGGGCGCTCGGGTATCTCGGGACCGGGCGGCGGTATGGCGTCTCGGACAACGCGATCCGCAAATGGCTGCGCGCCTACCGGCGGGAGGCCGAGGACGCGCCCGGCGGCCGGGCCGCGGCTACGATCCACGGGTGACCGCGCCCACCGTCGTCGTCCTGGCCGCCGGGGAGGGCACCCGCATGCGATCCGCCGTGCCCAAGATGCTGCACGAGATCTGCGGGCGGCCCATGGTGCAGTGGCCGATCCGGGCGGCGATCGAGGCCGGGGCGGGCCGGGTGGTGGTGGTGGGCGGGCCCGGCGGCGAGCTCGACGGCGCTCTCCCCGACGGCGTCGAGCTGGCCGTCCAGCGCGAGCCGCGCGGCACCGGCGACGCCGTGCTCGCGGCCGCCGAGCGCCTCGAAGGCGACGCGCCCGTCCTGGTCGTCAACGGCGACACGCCCCTGGTCACCCCGCAGCTGCTCGCGGCCGTCCTGCAGGCCCACACCAGCAGCGGCGCCGCGGCCACCATCGCCACCGTCGAGCTCGACGATCCCACCGGCTATGGCCGGGTCGTGCGCGGCCCCGACGGCGGCGTCGAGCACATCGCGGAGACCAAGTCGCCGGGCGACGCCGACGAGGCCGAGCTGCGGATCCGCGAGGTCAACGCCGGCGTCTACGCCTTCGACGGCACGCGCCTCCTCCCGGCGCTCCAGCGCGTGCAGCCCGACAACGCCCAGGGCGAGTACTACCTCCCCGACGTCCTCCAGGTCTTCCGGGGCGACGACCACGGCGTCGCGGCCTTCCCGGTCGACGACCCGCAGGCGGTCCTGGGCGTCAACGACCGGGTCGACCTGGCCCGCGTGCGGGCGCTGGCCCAGCGGCGCATCCACGAGGCCCACATGCGCGCGGGCGTGACGATCGTCGACCCCGACGCCACGACCATCGACGCCAACGTGCAGCTCGGTCGCGACACCGTGATCGAGCCCGCCTCGTTCCTGCGCGGCTCCACCCGCGCCGGCGAGCGCTGCCGCATCGGCCCGCTGACCACGATCATCGATTCGGCGCTCAACGACCAGGTGACCGTGACCCATTCCTACCTGCTCGAGTGCGAGGTCCACGACGGCGCCAAGCTAGGCCCGTTCGCCTATCTGCGCCCCGGGACCGTGGTCCGGGCCAACGCCAAGGTGGGCACGTTCGTGGAGGTGAAGAACTCCGACATCGGGGAGGGGACGAAGGTCCCCCACCTCACCTACCTGGGCGACGCCGACGTGGGCGGGCAGACCAACATCGGGGCCGGCACGATCACCGCCAACTACGACGGCTTCCGCAAGCACCGCACCCGAATCGGCGAGCGGGTGCATGGTGGCGTGGACACGTCGTTCGTGGCCCCGGTGGAGGTGGGCGACGACGCCTGGACCGCCGCCGGCTCGGCGATCGTCGACGACGTGCCCCCGGGCGCCCTCGGCGTCGCCCGCGAGCGCCAACGAAACGTGGAGGGCTACGATGCCCGCAAGCGCTCCGAGGAGGAGGAGCGGCGCAAGGGCTGAGCCGCCCCAGCGGCGTCAGGGCGGCGACGTACACTGGTGACCCCATGAGCCTGGTCGAGCCCCGCCAGCGGCTGAGCACGAGCCTCCACGTCGGCTACGACAAGCGGCTCATGGTGTTCTCGGGGCGCGCCAACCCCGAGCTCGCCGCCCGCATCGCCAACAAGCTGGGGGTGGACCTGGGCGGGGTCACGGTCCGGACCTTCTCCAACGGCGAGGTCTACTGCCGCTACGAGGAGTCGATCCGCGGCTCGGACGTGTTCATCGTCCAGCCCACCTGCGGCAACCCCTCCACCGGCATCAACGCCAACGACGCCCTGATGGAGCTGATGCTCATGATCGAGGCCGCGGTGGGCGCCTCCGCGCACCGCGTGATCGCGGTCACCCCCTGGTACGGCTACAGCCGCCAGGACAAGAAGTCGTCCCCCCGCGAGCCGATCAGCGCCCGCCTGGTGGCGCGCATGCTGGAGGCGGCGGGGGTGGACCGGGTCCTGACCATGGACCTGCACTCCGGCCAGACCCAGGGCTTCTTCTCCAAGCCGGTCGACCACATGACCGCGCTGTTCATGCTCACCCAGTACTTCCTGGACCAGGGCCTCGACGACCTGGTCGTGGTGTCGCCCGACGCCGGCCGCGTGAAGCTGGCCAAGAACTTCGCGGCGAAGATCGGGGCCGAGCTGGCCATCCTCAACAAGGAGCGCCCGGCCCAGCAGGTGGCGGAGATCGGCTACGTGATCGGCGAGGTCAAGGGCAAGACCGCCGTCCTGGTGGACGACATGATCGACACCGCGGGCACGCTCAAGGCCGCCGCCCAGACCGTGCTCGACGAGGGCGCCTCCCGCGTGTACGCCGCCGCCACCCACGCGGTCCTGTCCGGCGACGCCTACGAGAACCTCGCCTCCAGCGGCTTCGAGCAGATCGTGGTCACCGACACCATTCCGCTGCGCCCGGGGGCGCCCGACAACATCCGTGTGCTCGGCTGCGCCGACCTGCTGACGAACTCGATCCGCCAGATCTTCACCGACGGCTCGGTGAGCGACGTGTTCGGCGGCGAGAACCAGCTGTTCTGACTTCCCCTAGGGGCGGGGCCGGTAGGCGACGACATAGCCGTTCGGCGTCGCGTCCGTTCCGGTGACGGCGAAGATCGAGCCTCCGGCGATCGAGATGCCGCCCCAGCACCGAGCCTCGAGCGGCATCCTGGCGAGCAGGGCTCCGGTGGTGGCTTGCCGGGCGGTGAGGAACCCGGCTTTGCTGATGGAGTAGACGACGCCGTTGGCGGTGGCCACCGGACTGTAGTTCTCCAGCCCGCTGGGGCGCGTTGTCCAGCGGAAGCGCCCGCCCCGATCGAGCGCCCAGACCTGCCCGTCGTCGCTCTGTCCGTAGATGAGGTGGCCGTCGTAGGCGGTGGAGGCCAGCGTGTCCAGGTCGGCGTGGTTCCGCGTGGTGCTGGCCCGGCGGCTCCACACTCGCCTCATGTTCCGGTCGTCCAGCGCCCAGTAGACGCGCGACTTCTGCACCTCTCCCACGAGCGTGCGGCCGTCGGATCCGGGGAAGAGGTTCGGGGAGGCGCCGAAGTCCAGGTCGGGTCCGGGATCGACGCTGCGATCGGTGAAGACGTCATGCCTCGTCGCCTGAAACGCGCCCAGTCGCCGGCCGGTCCGCGTGTCCAAGGCCAGGATCGCGTCGGTCGTCGCGGCCGCCGGCTGGTGGTAGGCGTTCCCGGTCCCCACGAAGAGCCGGCCACGCCGGGTGTCGACTGCGGCGCTCGTGACCACCGCGCCTCCGTCGTAACCGCCAGGGACCGTGTAGGTCTTCCAACGCAGGCGACCGGTCACGGAGTCCAGGGCGACCACGCTCCCGCGGATGCGGACGTTGGGATCGAGGTACTCTCCCAGGCCGGCCGAGGTGCCGATGTACAGGCTCCGGCCGACGACCACGGGACTGGAGTACAGGTCCGCGCCCGACTGGTCCACCAGGACGGTCTGCCAGAGCGTCCT
>VAXS01000059.1 GCA_005883255.1 Actinomycetota bacterium
TCGGGCTTGGGGCGAGCGGGAGCCGCGCGCTCGCCGGCGGGCTCCTCCGCCGGGGCAGCCTCCGCCGGCTGCTCCGGCGCGGCAGCCTCCGCAGGCTCCTCCGCAGCGGGCTCCTCCGCAGCGGGCTCCTCCGCAGGGGGCTCCTCCGCGGCCGGTGCATCCGCAGGCTCCTCCGCGGGCGCCTCCTCGGGCGGCTGCTCGGCGCCCTCGGGCGGCTGCTCGTCCTGCGGGGCCTCGGGCTCTTCGGCCATCAGGCGTCGATCTCCAGCGGTTGGGGCTTCTGGGCGGCGTGGGGGTGGTCGGGGCCGGCGTACACCTTGAGCTTCGTCAGCTGCTTGCGGCCGAGGCGGTTGCGGGGAAGCATCCCGCGCACCGCGCGGCGGATGACCTCCTCCGGCCGGCGCTCGAGCATCTCGCCCAGCGTCCGCGACCGCAGGCCCCCGGGATAGCCGGAGTGGCGGTAGTAGCGCTTGGCCGCGAGCTTGTCCCCGGTGACCCGGATCTTCTCTGCGTTGACCACCACGACGAAGTCGCCCGTGTCCACGTGCGGCGTGTACGTCGGCTTGCCCTTCCCCCGCAGCTGGTCGGCGAGCTGGGTGGCCAGGCGCCCGAGCGTCTTGCCGGCGGCGTCGACCACGAACCAGTTGCGCTCGCGGTCGGCTGGGGTGGCGACGTAGGTCTTCATTGCACGAAAAGAACCGCGCCCTGGCGCGGCCGAGGGCAATGATAGGAGAAGCGGGGCACCGCCGCCGGGCGGCCCGCCATCATCCTCCCCGTGCGCTGGCTGGTCGACGGCATGAACGTGATCGGCTCGCGGCCGGACGGCTGGTGGCGCGACCGCGACGGGGCGGTGGAGCGGCTCGTGGAGGGACTCGACCGCTTCGCCGCCGCCCAGGGCGAGGAGGTCGAGGTGGTGTTCGACGGCCGCCCGGTGCCGGTCGAGCCGGACCGGGCTCACGTGCGCTTCGCCCGCCGCGGCGCGCGCGACGCCGCCGACGACGCAATCGTCGCGCTGGCGACTCGCGACCCCGAGCCGGCCACGCTCCGGGTCGTCACGTCGGACATCAGGCTGGCCGAACGAGTCCGCGCGCTGGGCGCCGACGTCGAGAGCGCCGGAGCCTTCCGCCGCCGCCTCGACGACCTCGCCGAGTAACGCCGCCTACTCCCACTCAATTGTTCCCGGGGGCTTGGACGTGATGTCCAGCACCACCCGGTTGACGTCGCGGATCTCAGCGATCATCCGCGACGCCACCTGCTCCAGCAGCTCGTAGGGCAGGCGGGCCCAGTCGGCGGTCATCGCGTCGTCGCTGGTGACCGCGCGGATCACGACCACGCTGCCGTACGTGCGCTCGTCGCCCTGGACCCCCACGGTGCGGATGTCCGGCAGCACGCAGAACGACTGCCACAGCTCGCGGTACAGGCCGGCCCGGCGGATCTCGTCCTGGAGGATCGCGTCGGCGTTGCGGAGGATCTCCAGGCGCTCGCGGGTGGCCTCGCCGCCCACGATGCGGATCGCCAGGCCGGGCCCCGGGAAGGGCTGGCGCCACACCAGGCGCTCCGGCAGACCGAGCTCCGCGCCCACCCGGCGGACCTCGTCCTTGAACAGGGCCCGCAGCGGCTCCACCAGCTCCAGCTCGAGGTCGGCCGGCAGCCCGCCCACGTTGTGATGCGACTTGATGGTCGCGGTGCCGGTCCCTCCGCCGGACTCGATGACGTCCGAGTACAGGGTCCCCTGGACCAGGTACCGCGCGCCCTCCAGCCGCGCCGCCTCCTCCTCGAACACCCGGATGAACTCCTCGCCGATCGCCTTGCGCTTGGCCTCCGGGTCGGTGACGCCGCGCAGGCGGGCCAGGAAGCGATCCTGGGCGTCGACCGCCACGAGCGGGACGTGGAACGCGTCGCGGAAGGCGGAGATCACCTGCTCGCCCTCGTTGCGGCGCATCAGGCCGTGGTCCACGAACACGCAGGTCAGCTGGTCGCCGACCGCCCGGTGCACGAGCAGCGCGGCCACCGAGGAGTCGACCCCGCCGGACAGGCCGCAGATCACCCGGCCCTCGCCCACCTGGGCGCGGATGCGCGCGATCTGCTCGTCGATGATCGACGCCGCGCTCCAGGTGCGCTCGCACCCGCACACGTCGGCCAGGAAGCGCTCGAGGATCGCCTGCCCGTACGGCGTATGCACGACCTCGGGGTGGAACTGGATGCCGTAGACGCCGCGCTCGACGTCCTCCAGCGCGGCCACCGGCGACGCGGTGGACGAGGCCAGGGCGGCGAAGCCGGGCGGGGGCTCGAAGACCGTGTCGCGGTGCGACATCCAGCACGTCTGCTCCGCCGGCAGGCCGGCCAGCAGCCTCCCGGGGTCGTGGACGCGCAGGCCCGAGCGACCGAACTCGCCGACGTCGGCGGCCTCGACCCGGCCGCCCAGGTCGCGTGTGAGCAGCTGCATGCCGTAGCAGATGCCCAGCACCGGGATGCCCAGCTCCAGCAGGCGTCGGTCGAGCGCCGGTGCGCCATCGGAGTACACCGACGCGGGGCCGCCGGAGAGGATCAGGCCGCAGGGCCGGCGGCGGGCCACCTCCTCGACGCCCACGTGGTGCGGGAAAAGCTCGGAGAACACCCCCAGCTCCCGCACCCGCCGCGCGATCAGCTGCGAGTACTGCCCCCCGTAGTCCAGCACCACCACTTCCTCGGTGGACACCCGCGGCTCAGCCGCCGGGGCCATGGAGGTCGTGGCGACGTCAGTCATTTACGAGTACAGCCGCCTTGGTCCCGTTGGCCCCCATGCCCACGCCCTGGTCGCGTTGGAGCTGCTTGCCCTCGGTCTGCAGGGCGGGGGCGACCATCAGCTCGGCGCGGTTGAACTCGGCGATGTCCTTGTAGCCGGTGGTGGCCATCGACGTGCGCAGGCCGCCCATGAGATTGAACGTGCCGTCGTTCTCGCGGGCGGGCCCGATCAGAATCTCCTCGAGCGTGCCGTTCTGGACGATCGACACCCGCGCGCCCCGGGGGAGCGACGGATGGAAGGTGGCCATCCCCCAGTGGAACCCGTGGCCAGGCGCCTCGTAGGCCCGGGCCAGCGGCGAGCCGATCATGACGGCGTCGGCGCCGCAGGCGATCGCCTTGGCCACGTCGCCGCCGTTGCGCATGCCGCCGTCGGCGATGACCTTCACGTACTCGCCGCTCTCCAGCATGTGTTGGGAGCGGGCGGCGGCCACGTCGGCGATCGCGGTGGCCTGCGGCACCCCGATCCCCAGCACCCCGCGCGTGGTGCAGGCGGCGCCCGGGCCGACGCCCACCAGCACCCCGGCCGCGCCGGTGCGCATGAGGTGCAGGCCGGTGTGGTAGGAGGCGCAGCCGCCCACCACCACCGGGACGTCGAGCGAGGCGATGAACTCCTTCAGGTTGAGTGGCTCGGTGGTCTCCGAGACGTGCTCGGCGGAGACGACGGTCCCCTGGATGACCAGGATGTCCAGGCCCGCCTCCAGCGCGATCTCGTAGTAGCGCAGGACCCGCTGGGGAGTCAGCGACGCGGCCGCGACCACACCCTGCGAC